>LJUE01000028.1 GCA_001303885.1 Planctomycetes bacterium SM23_32
GCGCCCCCCTGCTGGCCGCCTACGGCGACCTGGCCGCCGAGATGTGGCGCATCCCGACGGCCGAACGGGCCTTTGCCGAGTCAATCGCCGCCTCGGGCGACTTCCCGTACGGCGAGGTCCGGCTCGCCGCCATGGAGGCCCTCAAGGGTCAATACGCAGGGGCAAGGACCCGCCTTGACGAACTGCTGGCCCGCCGGCCCGACTACGGCCCCGCCCGCATCCAGATGGGCCGTCTGCTCGGGCAGCTGGGCAACGCCGCCGAAGCCGCGGCGGCCCTCAAAGAGATCGCGACCGATTCGGAGCACGAGGTCGCCGCCCGGATCGCACTGGTGGAGGTCAACCTCCAGTCAACCGGCGAGGGCGTCCAGCAGGCACTGGCAAGCGCGCAGATCGCCGCCTCATCGCGCCCGGACGCCGAGACCTACTCCGTGCTCTCGCGCGCCTTCCTGGCGGCCGGGGACCCGGGCAACGCCGAGACGGCCGCCCGAACGGCCCTGGAAAGAGACCCCCGCTCGGCCGCCGCTCACCTGGCCCTGGCCCGCGTGCTCCAGGCCAGGCAAGACCTGGACGGCGCGCTGACCGAGGTGAACCACGCGCTTGAGATAGACCCCTACCTGGTGCCCGCACTCGAGACGGGCGGCGCCGTCTGGGCCGCCAGGGGCGAGTTCCGCAAATGCGCCGAGTTCTGGAAACGCGCCCTCGCTTTGAACCCCTGGCACGCCGACCTGCACAGGCGTCTGAGCGAGGTGCTCGGCCCCCGGCTGGGCGACTGGACCGGCACCGGCGAGCACCACCAGAAGTACGTCGAGCTTGAGAGGATGCGCACCGAAGCGGCCCATTGAAGGCGGGCCGACTTGCCGGGAGGGGAAGGACAGATGGAGATCATCGAGAACGGCGGTCTGCTCGCCGCGGCGGGGTTCCGGGCGGGCTCGGCCCGCGCCGGCATCAAGAAGGCCGAAGGCGAACCCGACGTAGCCCTCATCGTGGCCGATGGCCCCGCTTCGGCGGCCGGCGTCTTCACGCAGAACAGGTTCGCCGCCGCTGCGGTCCGCTGGAACCGCGCCCTGCTGCCCGCCGATGACGTGCGCGCCGTGCTCGTCAACTCCGGCAACGCCAACGCCTGCACCGGGGAGCGCGGCGAGGCGGACGCCCGCGCCTCGGCCGAGCTGACCGCCCGGCTCGTCGGCTGCCGGCCCGAGCAGGTCTGCGTGGCCTCCACCGGCATCATCGGCCACTTCCTGCCCATGGACAAGCTGACGGCCGGCATACGCGCCGCGCACGCCGCGCTGGCCGCCGACGCGGCGGCCGCCCGGCGCGCCGAACGGGCCATCATGACCACCGACACGCGCCCCAAGTCGGCTGCCGTGCGCCACCGGGTCGCCGGCGCCCCCTTCCACGTGGGCGGCATGGCCAAAGGCTCCGGCATGATAGCCCCGCACATGGCTACCATGCTGGCCTTCGTGACCACCGATGCGCAGGTGGCCCCCGAACTGCTGACGGGGCTCCTCCGCGATGCGACCGACCTGACGCTCAACCGCGTCACCGTGGACGGCGACGCGAGCACCAATGACACGGTGCTGGCGCTGGCCGGCGGGGCGTCGGGCGTGCACATCGGCAAGGGCGGGAGTTCCCGGGAGGCGTTCGCCGAGGCGCTCCACGCCGTGCTGGCGTCGCTGGCCCGCCAGATTGCGGCCGACGGCGAAGGCGCCACCAGGCTGATCGAGGTGCGCGTGGAGGGCGCGGCGAACGACGACGACGCCGAGACGGCCGCCCGGGCGGTAGCCGAGTCGCTGCTGTTCAAGTGCGCGGTCTACGGCGGCGATCCCAACTGGGGCCGCATAGTGTGCGCCCTCGGCTACAGCGGCGCCGACGTGCGCCCCGGCCAGACAACGGTCCACATCGGCGAGGCCTGCGTCCTGAAGGAAGGCGTCCCCACCGGCGTGGACGCCGCCGCGGCGATGCAGGGCAAGGAGATCACGGTGGCCGTCAGCCTCGGCCCCGGCCCCGGGCAAGCGGCCGTCTGGACCTGCGACCTGACCGAGGCATACGTGCGCATCAACGCGCACTACTCCACGTAGCGTAGCGAATCCCGACGTACGTGATGGCGCGCGTCACATGCCTATGCCCTTCCGTGGCCGCCCTTTACGCTTTCTTCGGATCTTCCCGACGGCCTCCAAGGGCGTCCTGGCAGGCGCAGGCGGTCCTTCCATCCAGACCCCCGGAGGCAGCCGTCCTCACCCTGCAGGGCCCGGCACGGGCTTTGCTCCCCCGTCTTTTGACGGGATAGGCAGTTGCCCGTCCCGGGATGGGGAGGTCACGGAAACTGGCTCTGATTGGCGGCGCACCGTATCCCCCTCCACCGCCTCAGGCCTCTGTGGCCTCCTCTGCTTTTGCATCCTCGCGCGAGGCCCCGGGCGGAGGCGCATTACGCTTCGTACGCTTCCCGGATAGCGCGCCGGGCATCGAACCCCTCCTCGAAAGCGCCTAACCGCGCCTCCAGCGCACAGGGCGGCTCATAGGAGTCCAGCGCCTCCCCGCCGGCGAACCCCTTCGCCAGCTCCACCATGTAGAGGAAGTTCCGCAACGGCACGTCGGGGGGCACGCCGTGGTCCACGGTCGGGACGTAGCGGCCCAGGCGCCGCGCCGTCTCGTAGCGGCGTGCGACTTCGGCGCGCACGCGCGACCTGTCCCCCCGGAGCTCCCGCTTGTCCACGCCCCCGGATGCGTAGAGGCCCCGATGCCGGGCCAGGTAGGCGGCCGGATCGTTGCCGGCGGCCACCTCCAGAGGCAGGATGCCGTCTATGGCGGACGGATGGAACACCTCCAGCACCTCCCCCACGTGGCCGTCGCAGTCCATGACCACGCACCGCACGCCCCTGTCCTTGAGGAACTCGTAGATCCTCCGGTATCGGGGCAGCATGAACTCGCGCATGTCCGCCGGCGAGATCATCGCCGCCGTCTTGTAAGCCATGTCCTCGTTGAGCACAAACTCGTCCACCGTGATGTGGCTGAGCGGCTTGTCGAGCATCTCGATGATGAAGGAGGTCCAGAACTCCATCATCTCGTGCACCAGCGTCGGCTGTAGGCGGAACATGACGGCGAGCTCCTCCAGCCCCGTCCAATCGCGGCAGCGCCAGAACAGGCCCGCGATGTTGGCCTGCACGGGCCACTCGCTGTCCGCGCACAGCTCGATCCGCTCGCGCCAGCACGGTCCCCGCGGATAGCGGCGGTAGGCGTCGGGGTTGAGGCCCGTGGCAGCGGCCTGCGCCGAGTCGTAGCGGAAGCGTTCCGGCGAGTGCGGGTCGAAACGCTTCTTCATCCGCTCGAAGTCGTCGAGCGTCTTGACCGGGAACTCGATGTAGCGGCGCGGCGCAAACCCCTCGGTCGGCTGACGGACGGCGTCCACGCGCTTCACGCCCCAATGGTCCACCCAGAGGCGCTTGTTGTCTTTCTCCTCCAGCACGCGCTCTTCGAAGGGCGGTATCGGGCCGTCGTAGAGCATGCCGACGGAGGTCCAGGAATCGGCGCCGATGAACTCCCCCCAGCGCTCGCACTGCTCGGGGCTCAGGCCCTGTTTGAGCCACGCCTGGAACGTGGACGGGCGTGGCCATCCGAAGTAGTAGGGCATCCGGTCGGGCTGGAGCCCCCGGACGATGCGCCGGTATCTCTCACCGCCCGTCACGGGGAGTTCCGGTCTCCGGCAAGGGCGAGGACGAGCGCGAGCACGAGGGGTGCGCTCAGTACCAGCCGAGTGCGTAGGCCGCCTCGTACATGGCCACGACGTTCTCGGGCGGGCTCACCGCCTGGATGTTGTGGCAGGGGGCCAGCACGTAGCCGCCCCCCTCTCCCAGGATGCGGATGTTGTCGGCCACCTCCGCTTCGACATCGTCCGAGGAGCCGAACGCGAGCGTGAGCTGGTTGTCCACGGCGCCGTGAAGCGCGACCCGGTCGCCGAACCTGCTCTTGATCGCCTCGCGATCCATGCCCCGGCAGCGCCATTGGATGGGGTTCAACACGTCAATGCCGGCCTCGATCATGTCCGGAACGATGTCCAGCACCGCCCCATCGCTGTGGAAGAAGACGTAGGCCCCCGCCTCGTGGGCCAGCTCCATCATGCGCTTCATGCGGGGCAGCAGGAAGCGGTGGATGTGGTCCCGCGACATCAGCAGCCCCTCCTGGGAGCCCATGTCCTCGGCGACGTAGCTGAGCGTCACCCGGCCGGGGATCTGCTCGTAGATGCGCCGCGTGTTGTCGTAGCAGAAGGCGAAGAGCCGGTCCAGGCAGTAGTCCACGATGTCCGGGTTGAGCACCAGGTCCATGAACGCCTGCTCCTGTCCCCGCAGCTCCTTGTAGGTGAGGAACGGCTCCGAGCCCCCTCCCTTGATCGGCAGGTGGTCCTTGCCCTCGACCTGGGCCGGGATCACGGAGTAGTCGAACCAGTCCGGCGTCGGCCACGTGTAGTTCGCCTCGATCTCGTCCACGGACCCATAGCGGGCCAGCGGGTGGGAGACGCACTCGCGGTAGACGCCGCCCTCGTATTCGACGTCCCGGTAGCGGCAGCCGTGGACATCCTGCCCCTCGGGCACCGGCGGCCCGACGTAGCGCGCCCACACCGCGACGGGCGCGTCAATGTGCAGGCGCTCGTAGATCTGCGCCAGATCGGCGCAGCCCAGGTGGTCGGCCAGGCGGGCGGTGGCCTCCGGGGTGGCCCAGTAGTCGGTCGGGATGCGGTCGGGCCGCTCGTGGTTCAGCACGGCCAGCCACCGTTCCTTGGGCGTCATCGTCTCGGTCGGCACGGTCTCTCGCCTCAACAGAGCGGGCTCCTCAGAGGGGGGAGTATAGCGGCGCCCCCGGCCGGGGTCAACGCGCCTGCGCAGCGGAGCCGCCCGGCCCGCCGGCACTTGCGCAGACGGCACGGTCCGGGGTATAATGCCGGCTTTGGAGGGCGCGTTCCGCCGCGTGGGCGGAGTCGTGACGCGCGTCGCTTTGGCGTTGTCAGAAGTCGAGTGAGAATGGAAAGAGAGCGCAAGGCTGAGCTGATCGGGACGCATCGCATCCACGATGCCGATACCGGGTCGCCTGAGGTGCAGGTGGCCGTGCTGACCGAACGCATCAACGAACTGACGGAGCATCTGCGTCAGCACAAGAAAGACCATTCGTCGCGTCGGGGGCTGCTGAAGATGGTGGGCAAGCGCTCTGCGCTGCTCAGGTATCTGAGGCGTGAGGACCCGGAAAGGTACCGGATGACCGTCGAGGCGTTGAAGCTGCGGAAGTGAGAGAAGGCTGTTCAGCGATCCCTCCCTGGCAGTGCGTTGAGTGGGGTAGTTCCCCCAGGTCCGACGCCGCAAAGACGCGCGTGAGCATCCCGTGACCTATCGTCCTGCTGATCCGGGTGTCGCCCGCCCAGAACTGCGCACCGGCACTTCAGAGGGGTGCCGTCCGCTGCGCGCCGGGACCGGGGACGCCGTGAGGGCCCGTTGAGGTGATCCGAGGAGATACCGTTTGCTGATGAAGAGGAACGAAGCGTGGTGAAGACAAGAGTCGAGAAGAGCATTGCGGAGAGGACGCTGAGCATCGAGACCGGCGAGCTTGCCAAGCAGGCCGACGGAGCCGTGCTAGTGCAGTACGGCCAGTCGGCGGTGCTGGCCACGGCCGTGGCCGTCGAGGACACCCGTGACGTGCCGTTCTTCCCGCTGACCATCGAGTATCGTGAGAAACAGTACGCAGCCGGCCAGTTCCCCGGCGGCATCATCAAGAGGGAGGGCCGCCCGACCACGAAGGAGATTCTCACCTGCCGCCTGATTGACAGGCCGGTGCGCCCCCTGTTCCCCAAGACCTACCACGAGGACGTCCAGGTCATCGCGTGGGTGCTGAGCGCCGACGGGGAGAACGACCCCGACATCCTGGCCATCAACGCCGCCTCGGCGGCGCTGAGCGTCAGCGACATACCGTTCCTGGGGCCCATCGGCGCCTGCCGCGTGGGGCTGGTCGAGGACGAGTTCATCATCAACCCCTCCCACGAGCAGCGCGACAAGAGCGAGCTGGACATCGTGGTGGCCAGCACGGCCGACGCCGTGTGCATGGTGGAGGGTTCGGCCGGCGTGCTGCCCGAGGAGGACCTGGTCACTGCCATACAATGCGCCCACGACGCGAACGTGGAGATCGTGGGTCTCATCAAAGAGATCGCGGAGCGCCGCAGGAAGCCCGATCGTCCCTGGGAGCCCCACGTGCGCCTCGATGAGGCCCTGCGGGCGGTGGAGCCGCGCTACAAGGCCAGGATCGCCCAGGCGCAGCGAATGCCCGAGAAGCGGGCCGGGGCCGAAGCCATGGAGGCCGCGCGGGCGGACGCCGTGGCCGAGCTCTGCAGGCCCGGTGACGAGGACGCCCTCGGCGAGGCCGACGTGGCGGCCGCCTTCAGTGAGCTGGAAGGCCACGTCATGCGGGAGCAGATCGTCAGCGAAGGCCGCCGCGCCGACGGCCGCGGCCTGAAGGACCTGCGCCCGATCACCTGCGAAGTGGCCTGCCTGCCCCGCACGCACGGCTCGGCCGTGTTCACCCGCGGCGAGACGCAGGCCCTGGCAGTGGCCACGCTGGGGACCGTCCAGGACGCGCAGCGCATCCTCGACCCCCTGGTCGAGGAGCCGGCCAAGAAGTTCATGCTCCACTACAACTTCCCCCCCTTCAGCGTCGGCGAGGTCAGGCCCATCAGGGGCCCCGGCCGCCGGGACATCGGCCACGGCGAGCTGGCCGAGCGCGCCCTGCGCGCCGTCCTCCCCGGCGAGGAGGAGTTCCCCTACACGATCCGCGTGGTCGCGGACATCCTGGAATCGAACGGCTCCTCCTCCATGGCCAGCGTATGCGGCGGCACGCTCTGCCTGATGGACGCCGGCGTGCCCATCCGCGATCCGGTGGCCGGCATCGCCATCGGGCTGGTCAAGGAGAACGACCGGGCCTTCCTGCTCACCGACATAGCCGGGGCCGAGGACCAGCACGGCGACATGGACCTGAAGGTGGCCGGCACTCAACACGGCGTCACTGCGGTCCAGATGGACCTGAAGGTGAAGGGCGTGGGCGTGGAGCTGCTGCGGCGCGCCCTGCAGCAGGCCCGCGAGGGCAGGCTGGAGATCCTACGCACCATGCTCGGCACGCTCCCCGCCCCGCGCAGCGAGATATCGCCCTACGCGCCCGTGCTCGAGCTGGTCAAGATAGACCCCGACATGATCGGCAAGCTCATCGGCCCCGGCGGCAAGACCATCAAGGGCCTCGAAGAGCAATACGACTGCAAGATCGAGGTCGAGGACGACGGCACGGTCACCGTCTCCAGCGAGAAGGGCGGACGCGCCTCCGAGGCCGCCGACTACATCCGGCAGCTGGGTCGGCAGGTGCAGGTGGGCCAGATATACGAGGGCGTCGTCACGGAGCTGAAGGACTTCGGCGCCATCGTTGAGCTCTTCCCCGGCGCCGACGGGCTCTGCCACATCAGCCAGCTCGACGAGGGCTACGTCAAGAACGTCACGGACATCTGCAACGTCGGCGACAAGATCGCCGTCAAGGTGCTGAGCGTGGAGGACAATCGCGTCAGGCTCAGCCGCAAGGAAGCCCTCAAGGAGCAGGCCCGCAGTTGAGGCGGGCCGCCGACTGGCCGGCGGGCCGCACGGCGCTGCCCCTGCGCCCGTGAGGGGACGCGACATGCAAGAGCACGCCAACGTGCTGATCGCCGCCCCGGACCAGGAGCTGGCCGGCACGGTCGGCAGTGCGCTCCGGGAGGCGGGCTACGCCTGCACCGTCGTGAGCGAGCCCGATGAGGCCGTCCGCGAGGCGGCCTCCGGCCTTTACGACCTGGTGCTGACGGGTCTGGGCCCCGAGGGCGGCAACGGCATGGCCGTCCTGAGCGCCGCCCGCCAGGGCGATCCCGCCTGCCAGGTGATCGTCATCACCTCCGAGAGCCGGGCCGAGGAGGCCGTGGACGCCATGGCCGCCGGGGCCCTCTACTACTTGCAGGCCCCCGTCAGCCCGGCCGAACTGATGATGTTCACTGACCGTGCCCTCGAATACGTCCAGACCGCCCGCGAGCGGGACGCCATGCGCGAGGAGCTGGCGCGCCGCCATGAATTCGACAACATCATCGGCAACAGCCGGCCCATGCAGCGGGTCCTTGCCAAGGTGGCCCAGATCGCCCGCACCAACGTGACCGTGCTGATCCAGGGGGAGACGGGCACGGGCAAGGAAGTCGTGGCGCGCGCCATCCACTACAGCAGCGACCGCCGCAACGCGCGGTTCGTGCCCCTGAACTGCGCCGGGCTGGTGGAGACGATACTGGAGAGCGAGCTGTTCGGGCACGAGAAGGGCGCCTTCACCGGGGCCACCAGCTCGCGGGTCGGCCTGTTCGAATATGCCGATCGCGGCACGCTGTTCCTGGACGAGATCGGCGACATGCCGCCGGCCAGCCAGACCAAGCTGTTGCGCGTGCTGGAGCGCGGCGAGATCGTGCGCGTGGGCAGCAACGAACCTATCTACGTGGACGTGCGCTTGATCGCGGCCACGCACCAGAACCTGCGCCAGAAGATCGAGGAGGGCACCTTCCGGCGCGACCTCTTCTACCGGCTCAACGTGGTGACCATCAACCTGCCGCCCCTGCGGGAGCGGCAGGGAGACATCCCCCTGCTGGCGGACGCCTTCGTGCGCGAGTTCGCCGAGGTCCACGGCCGCACCGTTGACGGCCTGACGGCCGGCGCCCGCAAAGTGCTGTTCCGCTACGGCTGGCCCGGCAACGTGCGCGAACTGCGCAACTGCGTTGAGCACATGGTGGTCGCCACCACCGACGAGTTGCTCGGCGAGGACGACCTGCCCGAGTACATGCTCGAACGCCCGGGCGAAGGCAGCGAGGACCTGCTCGGTTCGGCGGCCGGCCAGCCGCTTGAGCAGATCGAGAAGCTGCACATCGCGCGCACGCTGGAGCTGGTGGACGGCAACCGGGAGCGCGCCGCCGAACTGCTCGGCATCGGCGAGCGCACGCTCTACCGCAAGATCGAGAAGTACGGGCTCAGGTAACGGGCCCTGCCCGGCCGGGTCCGCGGTGGGCAGGGGGATTGCGGACTTTTTTTCCTCCGCGTGAGAAAATCCGCGACAGTCAGTTGATTTGCACTTGCGGGGGCTGTTAGAATATGGGACAGTCAATGGGGAAGAAGCGGGGGCGCGCTTTGCCCCTACCCATTCCCCGTTGCCAGGTTAGAACAACAGAGGCTGTACAAGGGGAGGGGCGGGTCAACTGCATGCGGACAATGGCATACTCTTTGCATTGCTACAAGCAGCTGCCTGTCCCTAAAATCACGGCGCTCCCACCAAAACTGAAAGCGTCGTGAGCTGTCGGGCGAGCGCCCCCCTCCCCGACAGCAGCCCCTCTTGCGGGTGGGCTTACCCCAGCCCACCCGCATTATATGTACGTCCACCTCGCCCGCCGACAGGCCCACGGCAGCCGCTGACGGCCTGGCGCACGCAGAGGCAAGGGGGAGCCGATGCGACGGCGGGACGGGCTCACTGCGCCACCGGGCGGGAACGTGTCTCACGCTCGTAGAGGTAACGGGCCTCGGCCGCGTTGAACGTCGCGGGCGCCACCTCCATCGCACGCTCCAGGCGCTGGAGCCCCTCCTGGCGCCATCCGTTGTGCAAGGCCCGCCGCGCCATCCGCAGCTCGTAGAGGCACAGCTCGTTGCGCCACAGGAAACCGGCGTTCAGGTCGTCGGGGTTCAGCGCAACCACGCGCTGGAAGCGGGCGTTCATCTCGCGGAACATGTCCTGGCAGTCGGGATGACCCACGCCGTACGAGCGCATCAGGGCCGCGAAGTACTCGGCCTCGATGAGGTGATTAGTCGCACGCCACCAACGCTCCAGCCGTTCGGTGACGGCCTGGCGTCGGTCGGCCGGGATGTTCCTCAGACGCGTGGTGACGGGCTGGCGGGCGTCCCCCAACAGCCGGACGTTCTGGGCGTAGGCGTCCAGGGCGATCGGACGCTGGCTGTGGAACTCGATGTAGGGATGGTCATCCGTGTGCGTCGGCCCGGGGCCGACCGCCCGCGCCACCTCCTCGTCGGCCATCGTGAATGAGTCCAGGAAGTCGTAGACGCTCACCACGTTGCTCTTCAGCAGGTGCTCCTTGAGCTCGGGTGCGTTGGCCCGCCGCTCGATGCCCAGGAAGTCCAGCTCCAGCGGCCCCTCCGTGCCTATCAGCGTGCAGAACTGGGACGTGTTCTTAAACCAGATCGCAGTGTGGGGATAGGCCGCCTGGAAGGAGCGGATCAGCATCTTGAAGTCCTCGTGCGGCAGCATGTGAAGCGGAAGCCACTGGCACATGATGCCGCCGGGCTTGAGGATGCGCTTGGCCTCCTCGTAGAAGTCCACCGTGTAGAAAGAGGCGTTGCCGCTGCTGACCGCCGGGTGGATGATGCCCGCCTGGACGACGTCGTACTTCTCCTCGGTGCCCAGCACGTAGTTGCGCCCGTCGTCAATGAACAGCCTCACGCGGGGATCGGCCAGGATGTGCTCGTTGTAGTCCGAGAACCAATGGTTGGCGTCCCGCACCCCTCCGCTCAGCTCCACCACGTCCACGTCCACCCCGTGGGCGCGGGATGCGCGCGCACTGAACCCGATGCCAAAACCGATGAGCAGGATGCGCTCGGGGTCCGGATGGGACAGCAGCGGCACGTGGACGATCATGTCGTGGCTGATGCGGTCAATCAGGGCCGTCTGCGCCACGCCGGCGTGGTTGACGAACAGCATCCGGCTCGCCTTGTAGGCCTCCACGACCGACACCGTGGACTCGACGTCCTCATCATAGGAGAGGATGCGCGCCGACAGCAGCTCCTTCATGGGCCGCGAGCCGATGATAAGGGGGCGGGGCTCCAGCACGAGCAGCAGAGGGGCCGCCATCAGGGCGAGCACGGAGGCGGCCAGCAGGCCCCGCCGCAGCCGCCGGCGGACCGGCACGGGGTCCACGGTCAGGATCCAGACCGCCAAGGCCAGGTTGATCAGCGCCGTGGCGATGATGGTCCGCTGTATGCCGAGCAAGGGGATGAGGATGAAGCCCCCCGCGAAGGCGCCGAAGATGGACCCGAACGTGTCCAGGCAGCCGATCACGCCCATCTTGCGCCCCAGACCGCGAAGGACGGGCACGTAGATGCGCGACACCACCGGCATGGTGGCCCCCATGAAGGCGGTAGGCACCAGGATGACGACGAAGGTCAGCGAGAACCGCGCCAGGGTCCACCCCGCCCAGTGCCAGCGCCAGAGCACGGACTGGAAGTGCACGTAGTTGTGCAGCATCCACGGCAGCAGCGGGATGGTCACGAGCGCCGTCAGCGCGATGCCGAGCTCGATGACGCCGAGCAGGCGATAGGGGTCCGGCGTCCTGTCCACCCATCGGCGCACCAGGAAGGCGCCCAGCGAAAGCCCCACCAGGAAGGTGGCCACAATCGCCGTGATGGCGTAGATGTTGGCTTCGATGAAGAAGATCAGCAGCCGCGTCCAGGCAATCTGGTACGCCAGGGAAGTGAACCCCTCGATGCCGAACACCCAGAGGGCCACCTTGACCGCGCCGGGCAGCCGCGAAGGCTCCTCGGCGCCCGCCTCTTCCGGCTCGGGCTCCGGCGCCCTGAGCCGCAGGTCCAGCGCCAGCGACACCACGACGACCAGCAGATTCAGCCCGGCGGCCAGCCTGAGGGTGCCGCTCAGCCCCAGGAACTCCAGGCACACGTACCCCGCCAGCATGCAGCCAACGAAGGCGCCGAAGTTGTTCGCCGAGTACAGGCCGGCCACCTCCTTGCCCAACCGCCTGGCGTGCCTCACGTAGGCCCGCGACAGCACCGGCAGCGTGCCCCCCATCAGCAGCGTGGGCACGATGAGCACCAGGAAGGACAAGACGAACCGCACCAGGCTCATCACGTAGTGGTTGCGCCCCAGGGGGCCGTAGAGGGCCGCGTAGACCGGCTTCAGGGCCTCCGAGACGTAGGGGAACAGGACCCCGAACCCGCCTATGCCCAGCTCCAGCAGCGCGAATAGCAGCAACGGCCGCTGCCACCGGTCCACCACCCGCCCGAAGTAGAGGCTCCCCAGCGCCAGCCCTGCCATGAACGTCGTGACCACGGCGCTCTGCGCATAGATGGTGACGCCGAAGACCAGCGAGAGCTCCTTCGCCCAGACGATCTGGTAGACCAGGGCCGCCACGCCCGAGACGAGGAACATCAGAAGCATCAGCAGGGACGCAACGCGGCTGGTGCGTGAGGGGGGATCGGCGGTCGCCGGCTCGGGGCCGGGGCTGAGGCCTGAATGGGACATGCGCAGGCAACCTGCTCTGGAGCCGCGTGATCCCGTCGCCCGGGGATGCACGGAAGCCACAGATTATGAGCGAGGCCGCCGCCGCGTTCAAGCGCAACGGGGCGCTGGCACACCCACGAGGCCGCCGGTAGAATGCGGACCCGCGCCGGTCGGCCACCGCACTCTCGGAGGGGTCAGACGATGGGACGGAAGTCGGGAATCACGCGCCGGTACGGCACCCGGAAGGCCGCCGTTCTCGCGGCGGCAGGCGTGCTCCTTGCTCTGGGGCTGGCGGCGGCCGCAGCCGGCGCGGCGGCGCCCGGGGCCGCGGAT
>LJUE01000029.1 GCA_001303885.1 Planctomycetes bacterium SM23_32
GGGGCGGGCGCCGAGATATGGTGCTCCCCCTACATGGGCGACCAGGTCGAGGAGAAGGTGTCCGGCCGGGGCGTCGCACGCAACTACAAGAAGCTCACCGAACGCGTGCACACGGCGAAGGAGATCGCCGAGCTGGCCCGCCGAGGCGACCAGGACGCGCAGGAGGCCTGGCGCGAGTTCGGCCGCGACCTCGCCGTGCCCCTCGCCTACATGTGCAACATCGCAGACCCCGACGTCGTCGTCCTGGGCGGCTCGATGAGCAAGGCCTGGGACCTGTTCCGCGAGCCGCTGCTGGCCGAGGGCCTGAAATACACCAACGCCGTGACCCGCGACGCCGTGCGCATCGTGCCCAGCGAGCTGGTTGATTCGGCCGGCATGCTGGGCGCGGCGGCGCTCGTGCTCGGCAGCGCAACGCGCCGCGAAATCAGCTCCGACTGAGCCCGCGAACATGGCCTCCATCCGCCGCCTGCTGGCGACGGCCGACCTCCACTTCGGCCTCTACCCCCGCGGCGACGCCAACACGCGCCGCCTGGCCGAGTTCGCCTGCTCCTCGGGCGCCGACGCGCTCGCCATCGCCGGGGACGTGGCCGACATGGACACCGAATCCTTCGCCGCTTGCCTCGACCTGTTTGCCCCCTTCGAGGGGCTCAGGCTGGTGGTCCCGGGCAACCACGACATCTGGAGCGTGGGCGCCGGCAGCAGGCGGAAGTACCGCAGGACGCTCCCCGCCATCGCCGCCGAACGCGGCTTTCACATGCTGGACAAGGGTCCCGTCACCGTGGGCGACGTCGGCTTCATCGGCTCGATCGGGTGGTACGACTACAGTCTGCGCAGCCGGCAGATGGACGTGTCCCTCAGCCAGTACGAGCGCAAGGAGCTGCCCGGCATCTGCGTGTGGAACGACGGCCGCTACGTGGACTGGGAGATGAGCGACGAGCAGTTCACCGACCGCTGCCTGCGCAGGCTCCAGCAGCACTACCGCTCCGTCGAGCCGCAGGTGGAGACGGTGGTCGCCGTGCTGCACCACCTGCCCTTCGGCAAGCTGCTCTACCCACCCTCGTCGGCGGCTTTCGAGTTCTGCCGGGCCTTCATGGGCTCCGCACGCTTCGGCGAGCTGCTGCTGGGATTCCCGAAGGTGCGATGGGTCGTCTGCGGCCACCGCCACGGGGTGGGCCACCACACACGGGGCCACCTCGAAGCGTTCGCCGTGGGCAGCGAGTATCACCTCAAGCGGCTGCTCGAGCTTGACCTGGGCACCGGCCGGCACGCCGTGCGCGCGTTCGCCGCGCCGGATGAACTGAGCCCGGCGACCGAGCAGGAGGCTTAGGGCCTCTCAGGCCCGTTCAGCACTTGTCCGCGGCGTGACCCGTTGTAGAATGGCTCCCGCCCAATCGCGTCCTCAGGGGGAAGAACGCATGGCCGCCGATTCGCTGACGCCCGGGGACTACGAGCTTCACCTGAAGGACCTGCGGGAGAAGCTGACCGCTTTCATCGAGCGCGGCGAAGGCAACCCGAAGGCGCTGCACCGGGAAGCCGAGGCCGTGCTGGCGCTGGCCGACCAGTTCGCCGAGATCTACGGGCAGTACCCCGAGATCGAGGGCATGGTGGCCGACCTGCTGGCACGGGAGAGGCAGCTCCAGGTCTTCGGCACCGGCCGGGAGCAGGAGGCGCCGGGCTGCATGCTCGGCTGGCTTCTCAGGAGCCGTCCGGGCGGCTCGCCCTGAGCGGGGCCGGGGGCACTGCGGGCCGGGCGGCGCCTACTGATCCGTTGCAGGGCGGCTGATGCGGATCACCATGTTGACGGCCACCGGCGGCTCGGCGCCGGCAGGGGCGGGCGCTTCGGCCTCTGCGGCCGGGCGGGCAGCCATTTCCAGGCCGACGGCGCGATGGGCATCCTCGACCGTGAGGCGCGCGGCCGGCGCCGCGACGGTCTGGTAGTAGGTGTAGTTGTCCAGCGCCGCGCGGAAGAACTCCTCCTTCGCCGCTGCCGTGTTGGACAGCACGTTGCTCCTTGGCGGAGCCAGCGCCGCCAAGCCGCGCAAGAGCGCGTCGTACTGGACCGGCGGCACGCTCAGGTAGACCTCCACCACCCCCCCGGCCTTGTCCTCGCCGAGCATGAGGGCAGCCGGCACGCCGTTCTCGTTGGCCACGCTCACCGCCCGGCGCGCCAGTCGGGCGGGGTCATCGCCGGTCAGGTTAACCACCTGTTGCACGGGCTGCCTGTCCGCGGCCTGCAGCTCTGTCCGGGCGAGACCGCCCTCCACGGACATCTGGTCGAACATGGGGCCGGTCGGGACGCCCAGCGCCCCCGTCAGTCCCATGTCCGTCCGCTCCCCCGCCTCTTCGTGCAGGGCGGCCCTCCCTCCTGCCGCTGCCTCGCGCAACGCCTCCCCATCGCGCCAGGTCAGGGCCTCCGCGGCCGCCCCTGCTATGGTCTCCCTGGCCTCGGCTGCGCCGTAGAGGCGGGCCTCCTTGGGGGCAGCCACCGCTTTGGCGGCGACCGGTGCCTCGGCCGCCGCTGCGCCGGTTCCAGGGGCCAGGCCGCGGACCTGCCTCATCCTTGCCACACGCCCGGACGTTCGCACTCCCTCGCGCATAGCCTCCGCGCGCCCTGTCAGGCCTCCCCAGCCCGTCGCCGCCGCCGGTTCGGCCCCCGCCGCCGGCTCCCGGCGAGCTTCCTGGCCTTCCGCCAGGCTGAAGACAGTGTCGGTCGCAACCGGCCGCGCCCCGACCCGGGCAAGCTCCTCACCAGCGCGCCGCGCCATGGCCAGGCGCTCCGGCGCGGCCTCCCTCCTGAACACGCCGTTGCGGCTCACCGTGAGCGTGAGCCCCAGCACGAGGGCCAGCATGGCGGCCACCGGCAGCACCCGCGTCCACAGGACAGCGAGGACCTCCGGCCGGGGCGCCGCCGCCTCCCTGCCCAGCCGCCGGACGACGCGCGCCGCGAACCCCTCCGGCGCCCGGCGCTCGGGCAGCGACCCTACCGCCCGCACCGTGCGGCGCAGCGCCTCCAGCTCACGCTGGCACGCGCCACAGCGCTCCAGGTGGGCCTGGAGCGCCTCACGTTCCGCCCCGGCCAGCTCCCCGTCCAGGTATTCGCTGAACCGCTCTCGATGTCGTGCACACTCGTCCGTCATCTCTTCTCACCCATCTGCGGGCCTCATAGGCCCTCGCCGACCCCTCCCATCAGTGGTTCGAGCTTATCTCTGAGCGCCGCGCGGGCCCTGTGGAGCCGGCTCTTGACAGTGCCGGCCGGCAGGTCCAGCGTCTCGGCCAGCTCTTCGTAGCTCAGGCCGCGGATGTCGCGCAGGACGATGATCTCGCGCCATTCCTCCTCCAGCTCCGCTATGGCGCCGCGCACGGCGTCCACGTGCTCCCGCCGCACCGCCCGACGCACCGGGCCGTCGCCGGTGGCCGGTGGGTCGGCACGCGTCTCATCCCCGGCGCCCTCCAGGCTCACCGTGCGGCGCGGGCCGGCGCGCCGCCAGTGGCTTCGCACGGCGTTCAGCATGATGCCGTAGAGCCACGTGCTGAACCTGGCGCGCCCCTGGAAGCCGTTCAGATGACTGTAGGCTCGCATGAACACGTCCTGGGCGATGTCCTCGGCGTCCTGTTCGCTCCCCACCAGGTGGTAGACGGCGTTGTAGATGTGGTCCTGGTGGCGTTCGACCAGCCGGCCGAACGCTTCCACGTCGCCGTCCCTGGCCCTGGCTACCAGGCCGGCATCTGCCGCAGGACCACCGTCTGCCATGCTCCGCTACACCCTCTTAGACGGTCCACAGAGCCCCGTGTTCCGGGACCGGGCACGCGCCGGCGCCCCGGGAACCCTCCGTTAACAATATAGCCCAACTGCCCGCCGAGTGAAAGCCATCGGGCCGGCGGGGGCGCCTGCCCCGCCGCCGCCAGTTGCATCTGCGCCCTAGCGCCCGTATCATATCGCGACCGGGCATGGGTCGCGTGCCGCCCCTGCCGCCCCATCCACAACGGGACCATCCGTACCATGGACCACCTGAGCGAACTCGAGAACCGCAGCATCTACATCATCCGCGAGTCCTACCACCAGTTCGGCCGCCTCGGCATGCTCTGGTCGGTGGGCAAGGACTCCACCACGCTGGTGTGGCTGTGCAGGAAGGCGTTCTTCGGCCGCATCCCCTTTCCCGTCATCTACATAGACACGGGCCGGCACTTCCCGGAGATGTATGCGTTCCGGGACGAGTGCGTCGAGCGGTGGGGGCTGGACCTGATAGTGGCCCGCAACGACGAGGCGCTGGCCCGCGGCGTGGGGCCCGACACGGGCGAGAAGCTGACCTGCTGCACGCTGTTGAAGACGCAGGCGCTCAAGGACTGCATCGCCGTGCACGGCTTCGACGCGCTGCTGCTGGGCATACGCCGCGACGAGCACGGCATACGCGCCAAGGAGCGCTACTTCAGCCCACGCGACCGGCAGTTCCAGTGGGACTACGAGAACCAGCCGCCGGAGCTCTGGGACCAGTACACCAGCCAGGCCGACGACGAGTTCCACATCCGCGTCCACCCGCTGCTGCACTGGCGGGAGGTGGACATCTGGCGCTACATCCAGCGCGAAGAGCTGCCCATCAACCCGCTCTACTTCGCGCGCGACGGCAGGCGCTACCGCAGCCTCGGCTGCATGCCCTGCTGCGAGCCCGTCGTCTCCGACGCCTCCTCGGTGGAGGAGATACTGGAGGAACTGCGCACCTCCAAGATAGCCGAGCGCGCCGGCCGGGCCCAAGACAAGGAAGACGCCTACACCATGCAGAAACTGCGCGCTCTCGGCTACATGTGAGGCAGAGATGGACCGTGCCAGCCTGGCGTTCGTCATGGTCGGCCACGTGGACCACGGCAAGTCCACGCTGATCGGCCGGCTGCTCTGCGACACCGACTCGCTGCCCGACGGCAAGCTGGAGGAGATCGAGGCGGCCGCCCGGGCCGAGGGGCGCGAGCTGGAGTTCGGCTTCGTCATGGACCACCTGCGCGAGGAGCGCGAGCGGGGCATCACCATTGACACCGCCCAGACCTTCTTCTCCAGCCCCCGCCGCGACTACGTGATCATTGACGCGCCCGGCCACAAGGAGTTCATCAAGAACATGATCACGGGCGCCTCCCAGGCCGAGGCCGCCATGCTCATCTGCAGCGTCGCCGAAGGCGTCCAGGAGCAGACCAAGCGCCACGCCTACGTGCTGAAGCTGCTCGGGCTGGCCCAGGTCGTCGTGGCCTACAACAAGATGGACCTGGTCGGGTTCCAGGAGGCGCCGTTCCGCCGCGTCAAGGCCGACATGGACGCCTTCCTGGGCCGGCTCGGCGTGGCGCCGAGCATGGAGGTGCCGATCAGCGCCCGCCGCGGCGACAACGTGGCGACCCGATCCGGGAACATGCCCTGGTACGACGGGCCGACCATCCTGGAGGCCCTGGACGTGTTCGCCAAGATCCCCCCGCCCACGGACAAGCCGCTGCGCTTCCCCGTGCAGGACGTTTACGAGGGCCCGGAGGCCGGCGACGGCCGCATCGTCGTGGGCCGCGTGGAGAGCGGCCGGCTGGAGCGGGGCCAGAGCCTGCGCTTCCTGCCCGGAGGGCAGGTGAGGACCGTCCGCGAGATCCGGAAGTACGGGGAACAGGACGTCGCCAGCGCCGAGGCCGGGGAGTGCATCGGCGTGGTGCTCGAGGATGACGGGCTGGAGCGCGGCCAGGTCGGCGGCCCGCAGGACGACCTGCCGAGCCCCACCCGCCGCTTCCACGCCAGCGTCTTCTGGCTCTCGCCGACGCCGCTCGACCTGGAGCGGCAGGCGGACGCGCTGGCGCTGAAGTGCGCCACCCAGGAGCAGCCCTGCCGCATAGCGGACATGCTCGAGCGGCTCGATTCCAGCACGCTCGAACTCCTGCCCAGAGAAGACGGCCGCCTCCGGGAAACCGAGGTGGGCGAGCTGCTCATCGAGACCGCCGAGCCGGTGGTGGTCGAGTCCTTCTACGACGTGCAGGAGCTGGGCCGCTTCGTGCTGGTGCGGGGGCGCGACGTGGTGGCCGGGGGCATCGTGACGCGACCCGAAGCGTGACGGGTCGCACCACCAGGGAGCGAACAGCATGATCTTCGGTTTCGGCAAGCCAAAGCGCCTCATCGGCATAGGGCTGGACGGGTTCCCTTACTCGCTGGCCGAGAAGCTGATGTACGAGGGCATCATGCCCAACCTGCACAAGCTGGCCGAGCGGGGCGAGATGAAGCGCATCACGAGCGTCTACCCCACGGTGAGCGGCGTCGCATGGTCGGCGTTCCAGACCGGCCGCAACCCCGCCGAGTTCGGCGTCTTCGGGTTCGTTGACCTCAGGCCCGACTTCGAACTCTACATACCCAACCACGACGACCTGACGTGCGAGACCATCTGGCAGCACCTAGACAACGCCGGCAAGCACTTCGCCTCGCTCGGCGTGCCGATGACCTATCCCGCCCCCAAGGTCAGCGGCTTCATGGTGAGCGGCTTCCTGGCCCCCCAGCTCGACGAGCGCGCCGTCTCCAGCCAGGGCGTGCTCGATCAGCTCCAGGGCATGAAGTACGAGATAGACATTGACCCCTCGACGCCCGCGCAGGACCCGGAGCGGTTCAAGGAGGACCTCAAGCGCGTCAGCGAGGCCCGCCAGAGAGCCGCCCTCTCCCTGCTGGGCCAGGAGCAGGAGTGGGACTTCTTCTTCCTGCACGTGATGGACACCGACCGGCTGCATCACTTCGCCTGGCACGAGGCGGCCGCGGGCAGGGACCTGGCCTTCTTCTGGGACTTCTACAAGAAGCTGGACGACTTCCTCGGCAAGGTCGTCAGCACGCTCGGAGACGAGGCCAACCTGATGCTCTGCAGCGACCACGGCTTCTGCACACTCAAGTGGGAGGTCCAGCTCAACCGCTGGCTCAAGAACCAGGGCTACCTCGAATACGAGAACGCCCCGCAAATGGGCTATAAGGCCATCAAAGAGGGCTCGCGCGCCGTCTCCCTGGTGCCCGGCCGCATCTACATCCTCCGCGAGGGCCAGTGGGACAAAGGGGTGGTCACCGACAAGGAATACGAGCCCCTGCGCAAGGAGCTGATGGACAAGCTCCGCACCGTCACCCATCCCGAGACCGGCGACGTCGTCTGCAAGCAGGTCATGAAGAAGGAGGAGCTCTTCGAAGGCCCCCACGCGGACGCCGCACCGGACATCCTGGTGGACCCCTGCGACGGCTATGACCTGAAGGCCAAGCTCGGGGCCGGCCACCTCTTCGAGAAGGGGCCGCGCACCGGCATGCACACCTACGAGAACGCCATGCTGCTGGTCGGCCGGAACCTCTCCGGCATCGCCGCCGCCGGCAACATCGCCGAGGTCGGCCGCCTGGCCGCCAAGCACGTGCTCTGAGGACCCCGCACCCCCCGGCAACAGGGCCCATGCACACCCCGAGGACCGAACCCGCCGACGCCCTGGCCGCGGCCCCGCCGATGGGCTGGAACTCGTGGGACTGCTACGGCGCCTCCATCACCGAGCAGCAGTTCAAGGACTGCGCCCGCCGCCTGGCCGAGCGACTGCTGCCCTTCGGCTGGCAGTACGCCGTCATTGACATCCAGTGGTTCCAGCCGGACCCGCCGCAGTCGCGCTACCCGGCCAGCGACGACCTCTGCATAGACGAGTATGGCCGCTACCTGCCGGCGCCGAACCGCTTCCCCTCGGCGTCCGGCGGGCGCGGCTTCGCCCCCCTGGCCGAGTTCGCGCACAGCCTGGGGCTGAAGTTCGGGGTCCACATGCTGCGGGGCGTCCCCCGCCTGGCCGTCGAGCGGGGGCTGCCTATCCTGGGCACCGACGTGAGCGCCGCCGACGTGGCCGACCACTCCCGCGGCTGCGCCTGGCACGAGAACACGTGGGGGATGGACATGTCCCGGCCCGGCGCGCAGGAGTACTACGACTCCGTCGCCCGCCTCTACGCGGCGTGGGGGGTGGACTACGTCAAGGCGGACGACATGTGCCCGCCGCGCGACCGGGACGAGATAGCCGGTCTGAGCGCCGCCCTGGCCCGCTGCGGGCGCCCCATCGTGCTGAGCCTGTCCGGCATAACGCCCGTCGAGGAGGCGGACCTCGTCAAGGAGCACGCCCACCTCTGGCGCATCTCCAACGACCTGTGGGACGTCTGGGCGGAGCACGACCCCGGACAGGACTGGACGGCCACGGTCAAGGGGCAGTTCGACCTCTGCGCGCGGTGGGCGCGCCACGCCGGCCCGGGGCATTGGCCCGACCCCGACATGCTGCCGCTCGGGCGCATCTGCCTGAAGGGCCAGCAGGGACCCGAGCGCGACAGCCGGCTGACGCCCGACGAGCAGCGCACCGTGATCACCCTCTGGAGCATCAGTCGCTCACCGCTGATGTTCGGCGGCGACCCGCTCAGCCTGGACCCGTTCACGCTCTCGCTCCTGACCAACCAGGAGGTGCTAGCCGTCAACCAGCGCGGCGCCCGTCCCCGCCAGCTCTGGCGCCGCGACCACAGGATCGCCTGGGCCTCGGAGGCGCCGGAGGGCGGCAAGCACCTGGCCCTGTTCAACGTCGGCGACGAGGGCCCGGCCCCGATCGAAGTCGAAGCGGCCGACCTGGGCCTGAGCGGACGGTGCTCGGTGCGCGACCTCTGGGCCGGGGAGGACCTGCCGGACTGCGAAGGGCGGTTCTCGGCCACGGTCGAGGGGCACGGCGCCGGCCTCTACCGCCTTGCCCCCCGGTAGCACACGCCCAGCCCGCGGCGCAGCGGCAACCGGGAGACGCGACGACGTGACCCACGCCGGCCGCCTGCACGGCGAGATTACATCGAGGACCTTGCCGTAAGACGAGGGCTTCGTGCAGGAGCCGAACAGAAGGAGAGCGGCAATGCCCGATGAGCATTGGTATGCCGCTGGTGACCCTTGGGTGCTCAGCCAGACCGAGTGGACGCCCGAGCGGAACATCTACTTCGAGACAATCTTCACCCAGTCCAACGGCTACATAGGAGTGAGAGGCTACACCGAAGAGACCGACCCCACGCTGGAGAGCTGCCGCGAAGGCTACCTGGCGGGCGTGTTTGGCCATACCGACGATGCGGCGCTCGCGCAGACGCGGGTGACCTACCCCTGGCCCATGCTGGCGATGATCACCTTGCCCGAGCTCTTCGCGTGCGACATGCAGCTGGCCGGAGAACCGTTGAGGCTGTCGGACGGCAAGGTGCTCTCCTTCCACCGTACTCTGGATATGCGAAACGGCGAGCTTGTCCGCGAGGTGGTCTGGGAGAGCCCGGAGGGTCGGCGGACGCGGCTCGTCTTCAAGCGCTTCCTCTCGGCCGCGAATCCCCATCTTGGCATGCAGGAGATCAGCGTTGCGCCGGAGAGCTGGTCGGGAGCCGCGGCTCTCCGTTTCGATCTCGACGGCAACATTCCTACGTACTTCCGCTGCGGCGACAGGACCATGGCGCATGTGCCCCAGGAGATCCTCGAGGAGCAACGGATCGAGCGCCAGGACGGCCAAGCAGCGACCCTCACGGTGAAGACCCGAGGCACGAATCACACGGTCGCCATCACTTCCGGCCTGACCGGAGAAGTGTGCACTTCGGGAGAAGCGACGCCCGGCGCGCTGAGCCAATCGGTCGCGCTCGCTCTGGAAGAGGGCAGAGCCACGACGGTGCTACACACCGTGGCAGTGGTGAGTTCGCGCGACGACGTAGACGCGGCCCAGGTCCCTGCCCTCTCGGTGCGGACCGCCAGGGACGCGGCCCGGTCGGGATACGCGGCGGCTCTGGCGGAATCCTCCGCCGTCTGGGAGCAGCGCTGGGTGAAGTCCGACATCGCGATCGACGGGCCGGCGCGGGACCAGGCGTACACGCGCTTCAGCTGTTTCAGCATGCTTCAGATGGCGCCCTTCCACACCGACAACATAAGCGTGCCGGCGCGCGCCTATGCCTACAACCGCTACCATGGCCTGTACTACTGGGACAGCGAGACCTTCCTGCTGCCGCAGTACCTGTACAGCCATCCCAAGGTGGCCGAGAATCTCCTGAGCTTCCGCTACCGGACGCTCGGGGGAGCCCGCCGGACAGCCAAGCAGCTCGGGGCGCCGGGAGCGTGCTTCCCCTGGATGACGGATTCGGACGACGGGACGGAGCAATCGCCGTGGCATATCGGCGACTACGTCTGGCACCAGAACGCCGACATCGCCTACGCAATCGAGCAGTACGTGCGGACGACGGGCGACACCGGGTTCATGAAGACCAAGGGCCTCGAGATGATGGTGGAGAGCGCCCGCTTCTGGATGTCGCGCCTGGAGGAGGAGGACGAGGGAGTGGTGCATCTGCACAACACGGTGGGGCCGGACGAACTGGACACGCATGGCCGGGACAACGGTTACACCAGCCTAATGGCTCGCAGGCACCTTCGGCTCGCGGCCGGATGGATCGAGGAACTGGCCGAGCTCTACCCGGACGATGCGGCGACTCTGGTGGAGAAGCTCAATCTGACCAGAGAGGAAGCGGAGCTGTGGCTGCGCGCGGCCGACCGGCTTTCGGCGCCGAATGTCCCCGGCCTCGATGCGGATGTCCCCCTGCAGGACGAGTTCCTGCTCGGCAAGAAGCCGCTCGATTTCAGGGGGCTGACCGCCGACGAAGCCTACGCCATGCGCCACACCCACCGGGTGGTCAAGCAGGCGGACATCGTCCTGCTGATGTACCTGCTCCAGGACGAGTTCACCGTCGAGCAGATGAAGGCCGCCTACGAGTTCTACGAGCCGCTGACGCTGCATTTCTCGTCGCTCAGTTACAGCACCCACGCCATCCTGGCCAACAAGATCGGCCTGGAGGCTCAGGCCTACGACTACTTCCTGAAGGGCGCCGGCCTCGACCTGGACGATCTGCGCGACGCCACCCAGGACGGGCTGCACGCGGCCGCTCTGGGCGGAACGTGGCAGACGATTGTCTACGGCTTCGTCGGCATGCGGCTGCTGAAAGACGGCCTTGTCCTGGAGCCCCGCTTGCCCACGCCGTGGAAGTCTGTCACTCTCGCGATCATCTACAGGGGATTCAGGCTGAAGATGACGTTGAGCCACGACCAGAACCGGATCGAAGTGGAAGGCGCGGAAGGGATGGCTCCCGCCGAGGTCGTCCTCGACGGCGAGGCCCACACGCTGAAGGACGGACTGCAGATCGCGCAGGCGGCCAAGGCTTAGGCAACGGGCCAATGAGGAAAGGCCGATGGCAGCAGTAGAAGCAGTGATCTTCGATCTTGATGGCGTGATCGTCTCCACCGACGAGTACCACTTCCAGGCCTGGAAACAACTCGCCGACGCCGAGGGGATTCCGTTCGGCCGCGAAGACAACGAGCGCCTGCGGGGCGTCAGCCGCATGGAATCGCTCGAGATTCTCCTGGAAAAAGCGTCCAGGGCGTACTCGGACGCAGAGAAGACGGCGATGGCCGAACGCAAGAACGCCATCTATCGCGAGTCGCTGAGAGAACTGTCGCCGGCGGACATCCTGCCCGGCGTAGATGAGATGCTCGAAGACCTTCGGGGCCGTGGGATCAAGATGGCCGTCGCGTCTTCCAGCAAGAACGCCGTGCCCATCCTCGAGGCGATCGGCCTGGCCGACGCTTTCGACGCCGTCGTTGACGGCACCCATATCTCACAGTCCAAGCCGCACCCGGAGGTGTTCGCCCTCGCTGGCGAGAGACTGGGGATTGCGCCGGAGCGCTGCCTTGTGGTGGAAGACGCGGCGGCCGGCGTCGAGGCGGCAATAGCCGCAGGCATGCCTGTGCTGGCGGTCGGCTCTGCCGCGTCTCACCCCGGCGCAACGCTGAGGGCCGACGACCTGACGGGGATCACGACGGACGAAATGCTCGGGCTCGCCGGGCGCTGATGCCCTCCATGGCCCGTCCGGCTCGATGCGAGCCGTTTCCGCGTCAGAAACCGGTACGTGACCGCCGACAACCTCGTCGTCCGGTCCTCCGCCGAGCACGACCCACAGAAGCCGCAGCCCGCCCTCAGCCTTCCCGAGCCGGGCCCGGCGCGCAGAGCAGGCCGTAGGCAGCGGCGGCCGGGCCGATGTTCTGGTGTATGGTGAACTCGCTGTTCATGGGCGAGCAGCGGTTGTCGTACCACCGCTCGTTGCCCGGCCATTCGTCAACGGGCGGGTAGAGCGTCTGGTTCGGCCAGTCCTTGTCCCACGGTCCCTCGGCGAGGTCCCTGTCCTTTCGCCAGGGGCCGTAGGGAATGATGCCGGGATGGAACTCCCCCTTGCCGTTGTACCACGCGTCCATGTGGAACACGTGGTTGGGATGGCGCACGCCCAGGCCGGTGACCCACGTCATGTTCAGCGAGTTGCCGCCGAGGAAGTAATCGCACGTGGTGTAGAGCGCCGCCAGGTAACGCCGCGCCCTGGCCGGGTCCGTCTGCCGGGCCAGCGCGTGACCGACGGCGACCTCGAGCAGCCAGGGCGTCGTCTGCTGGCCGACGAGCATCGGCATCCAATAGTTGCCCGCCCACCGCAGGGCACGCCGGGAGGCCGTGTCCACAGCGGCCTCGTCGGCGGTCGCCAGCAGTGCGCGGCGGATCCGATCGAGGAGCTGCGGGTCGGCAGCGGCCCGCCCTCCGCGTGGTGGGTGTGATGTCCGCCGTGTCGGCCGCGAACTGCTCCTCATAGGCCCTCTCGCCGGTAAGGCGGAAGAGGGCGGCGGCCGCGTAGGAGCGAGCGTCGCGCAGGGGCGGGCCCTTCTGCTCGTCGCCCGGTCGCGCGTTCTTCTGGGCCCAGGCATACGCTTCGAGCGCTTCTTCCAGCCAGTCCACGCCCTCCGGGTCGGCGGTCCCGGCGATCCGGAGGCAGTGGGCCAGGTGGGCGGCGGCCCCCGCATAGCGGTAGGTGGACCATGGGTCCTCCCCGGAGGCGGCGTAGATGCGGTCCACGTCTTCCCAGGAGCCCTGCCCGACTTTGCGGCCGTCCGGCAGTGTCTTCTCGTCGCCGCC
>LJUE01000231.1 GCA_001303885.1 Planctomycetes bacterium SM23_32
CCTCACCGGCAGCAGGGGGAAACGCACCGAGGCAAGCGTCATCTCGGAGGCGCAGCGCACGGAGATGCTGCCGAGGATGAGGCCGCTCTCTGGCTCCGTGCGGAACCGGCACGTCACGCTGACCCCGGCCTGCCCGTGATCGGCGGCGTCCACGATGAGGGCGTCGTCGCGGAGTTCCACGACGACACCCGCGGCGTCCCGCGAGGACACGCTGAGCTCGGGCCGGGCGAATGTCAGCTCGTAGAGCGGCGCGGGCCGGGCGCCGGCGACGAAGTCGCGCCCGGTAGCCTTGTCTACCAGCGAGGCTATACTGCCGGTCGCGTCGTCCACGGTCAGCGCCGTGGCGGTCGTCTCAATCGTCGCTCCGGCAGCCATGTCGGCTCCTCCTAAGAGCACCAGCGCAATGACGACAGCAGTTCTCACTCCGCTTCCTCCCGCATCCTCTGATGCAGCCCGCGCGCCGCCCGGTCACCGTTTACCCGCCCGCGCCTCGCGCGTCAAGGCGCAGGGCGGGGATACGGCTCTGGAGTCATGCCAGGCGTGTGCTACAATGGCGGGCCTTGCCTGCCGGAGGCCGGCAGGACGACCCGGTGGAGCCCGAGCGATGAGCGAGCGACGAGACGGCCCGCGCAAGGTGGTGGTCGGCACCGCCGTGCGCCCGATGTATGGCTGGTTCCCGCCCCTGGACGAGCGCCTCGACGTCCTGGCGGGGATGATAGACGACATGGCCGATCAGGCGGCCGAGAAGTGCGGCCGTCATCCCGACCTGGTCGTGCTGCCCGAAATGGCCGTGTGGGCGAAGGACGGGCCGATAGCCGAGCGGTGCGTGCCCCTGGAGGGGCCCGTGCTCGACGTCATGGGCGGCAGGGCGCGGCGGCACGACACGTACGTGGTCGTGGGGATGTTCCTGGCCGAGGAGGGCGGCCAGTACAGCAACGCCGCCGTCCTGCTGGACCGCAGGGGGGAAGTGGCCGGCATCTACCGGAAGGTCTTTGCGGTGGTGGACGTGGACGGCCTGCTCGAAGGGGGCCTGAATGCGGGCAGGGGCTTCCCGGTCTTCGACTGCGACTTCGGCCGCATCGGGGCGCAGATCTGCTATGACATGATGTTCGACGACGGCTGGGAGGTGCTCGCCCACAAGGGGGCGGAGATCGTTGTCTGGCCGACCCAGTCCCCGCAGACCGCCCGCCCCGCCTGCCGTGCTCTCACGCACGGCTACTACGTGGTGTCCAGCACGTGGCGCAACAACGCCGCCATCTACGAGCCGACCGGCATGACGGCAGCCCGGATCGAGGAGCCGGGCGTGCTCGCCCACGAGATAGACCTGGACTACGTGCTGCTCCAGTGGGCGGCCGACCTGCGAGAGGGGGCGGCCATGGCGGAGAGGTACGGCGAACGCGTCGGCTTCAACTACTACCCCGCCGAGGACCGCGGCATCTTCTGGTCCAACGACCCCGCGATGCCCATCCGCCGAATGGTCGAAGAGGCCGGCTTCCGGAAGGACTACGAGGAGTTCGAGCACGACCGGCGCGTCCAGGACAGCTTCCGGGGCGGCCCGCCGAGCAGGGACTGAACGCCGCAGCGCCCTCCCTCAGTTCGGCAGGAAGATGGCGCCCAGCCGCACGCCCGCCAGACCCAGCGCCGTCGAGACGGCGATGGCCGAGAGCCAGACCATGTGGGCCGCGTAGCTGGAGGCCATCATGAAGCCCAGCGAGTGGATGGGCCACCAGTAGAACCGCATCCGGGCCAGTGTGATCAGGAACATGAACCCGCCGCCGAACGCCAGCGACCCAAAGTGCGGCTCGGCCGACTGCACGGGGCTGGTAATCATGCGCTCGGCCTTGTTGAACGTGTTGATGGGGTGGACGCGCGTGCCCCAGGTGGTGCCGACGTTGTAGGCGCCGATGCGGTAATACATGTAGAGCGACGAGCCGGCGGCCACCGGGACGGCCAGCAGCAGGGCCGCCGCCATGGCCGGCAGCAGCAGGCGCTTGCGCCGCTCGAAGACCGACGATATCCGCATGGCGTTCATGGCGTGGGCGCTGAGCAGCTCGCGGGTGTCCCAGAAGAACACGTTGTTGTGCATCTGCGCCACCACGGCGGCGGCCGCCCCGAACGCCCGCCCGCCCGTCAGCCCGTGCAGCAGGTCCACCGGCTTCCACTGCTGGAGCACCAGGAAGACCCCGCCCTGGGCCACCAGCCGGGCGATGCCGAGCGTCAGCACCAGCATGACGCCGACGAGGCCCACTGCCACCAGGGGGCTCACGCGGTAGTAGACGAACCAGGCGGCCATGGCCAGCGAGCAGAGTTCCAGCGGCCGGCCGATCCAGTACGAAGCCTGCACCTCGAACCGGATGAAGAGGAAGAAGACCCAGATGCTCAGCGATACGTCGCTGGGCACCAGGAAGGCGAAGGCGATGGCCACCGGGTAGACGTGAGCTGCCCATATGCCCAACTGCCCCAGCGGCGTGCCCCACAGGATGGAGTCGAGCGGGATCCGCGGCAGCCAGCCCCCCTCGGCGCCCGTGAGCACCGGCGCCACCCGGACCAGGGAGAACGCGCCCGAAGCCGCCATCCCCACCAGCAGCGGCTTGCTGCGCATCATCAGGCCCGGCAGCAGGTGCTGCTCCCCGGCGTCCGCCGTGAACTCCATCGGCACCCTCGCCAGCGGGAATAGCAGCCGCTCCGACTCCACCCACTGCTTGCGCAGTATGCCCACCAGGAAGAACGTGGTCGCGTAGAAGAGCAGGGCGAACGCCGTCCAGGCGGCCATCGGGCGGAGCCACAAACCCCAGGGGATGCGGACGTGCTCCCCCGTTCGCGTGCCCTCGTAGAAGCTCTTGGCGGCGTGGGAGCGCGGGTCCTTCGTCAGCACGAGGTCCGCAGGCACTTCCTTCAGGACGTTGTCTTCCCAGGCCAGGTCCGGGCGAGCGGCGTAGTACGCCGGCGCGGCGCAAAGCGGGAACCAGAAGCGCATGAACCCGCTGGCCGGCACGGCGCAGGCGGCGATCATCATGCACCAGATCAGCATCAGCTCCGTCTGGCGCAGCGCCCAGGCGCGGCGGATCAGCTTGAGCAGGGGATTGGCCGCCAGGGTGAGCATCAGCAGCACGGCCACCACGCCGGCCGGGAAGTGGCTGCCGGTCAGGAACGTGTTGCCCTTGGCGAAGTCGTTCCAGGGCGTCACCGACGCGATGAAGACTGCGCCGAGCAGGCCGAGCAGGAATGCGCGCCACGTCATGGACAGCGGGCCCCGGGCAGGAACTGTGGAGACGGCCGCCGAAAGCGGATGGGAGTATAGGCGGGCGTGCCCCGGCGCGTCAACGAGGCCGGCGAGCAGGGGCAGAAGAGGAAGGTGTGGCGCGGCTACTGCGGCTGCCTCTCCCGCTCGGTGCGGGGGCCGTCGGCGTCGCCGTCCAGGGAGAAGCCCCGGCCCTCGTAGGTGCCTTCGTAGCCGCGGTCAGTCACCTCGATCGCGGTGACCCACTTCACCCACTTGTAGCCGAACTTGCCCGGCGCCACCACGCGCAGCGGCCAGCCGTGCTCGCGCGGCAGCGGCTCACCGTTCACCTCCCAGGCCAGCAGGGGCCGCCCCGTCTCCACGTAGTCCATCGAGAGGCTGGCGCAGAAGTCGCGGTCATCCCGGAACACCACGAACGTGCCGTCGGCGTGCGGCCCCCCGCGGCTCAGCACGTCCCGCACGGGCACGCCCCGCCAGACGGCGTGGTCGGTCCAGCCCAGCACGCACTCCAGCGGCGCGTCGGTCTCGACGGACGGCATCGCCTTAACGTCGTCCAGGGCGAGCGAGACCTCGGCGTCCACCTTGCCATAGACGCGGAGCCGGTACGCTTCAGTGTCTGCGATGCGGTCGTAGGGCATGTAGCCCGTGAGGTGGAGTTCCCCGTCGTCGCTCGGTTCCACCGGAGTATGGGCGGCCGAGCGCCGACACTCGAGCAGCAGCACCAGCAGGAGCGCGGCCGCGCCGGCGGCCAGGCCCAGCAGGATCGCCTGCTTGTATCCGCGCGCCATCTCAGCTACCAGTCTGCCCGACGGGTCAGCGGAGGTCAACCCACGCCCAGATGACCTGGCCGATCACCGGGTCGGGCAGCTCGCGCAGGTCCACCACGATGGGGGGGAAGGTGCGCTGGTTCTCGTTGTCTGAGAAGAGGAGCGCGAAGTGGTTGCGCGCGCGCAGGCGCTTGATGACGACGGCGCCGTCGCCGGTGCGGCAGCAGACGATGCGGCCCTCGAGGTTATGCAGCGGCACGGGGGTGACGTCCACGGCCACGATGCTGCCGTCGGTCAGCGTCGGCGCCATGCTGTCCCCGCTGATGCGCACGCAGCGGAGCCGCTCGGGGTGGGGCGCCACGCGCTGGTGGATGATGCAGTAGCCTTCCACCTGCTCCTCCATGATGAGCCCGGCCCCGGCTGCCGCCGGATCACGCAGGTAGGGGACGGCGTAGTAGCGGTCCTCGCCCTCCAGGCGGGTGAGGCTCTTCAGCTCCTCGGGGCTGGTGACGATGACGGGGCGGGTGGGCGCGGCCTCGGTCAAGCGGGGACCGGCGCCGTTGAGGAGCCAGTCGTGGTTGATGCGCAGGACGCGCTCCAGCGCCAGCAGCACGGGCAGGGGAGGGCGGCGCTTGCCCGTCTCGTAGGCGGTAACGGTGCTCTGCGTCACGCCGACGGCCTCGCCCAGTTCGGTCTGGTTCAAGCCGAGCTCGGTCCGCACTTCCTTGAACCTCTCGCCGATGCCCGACGGGCGGTCCCTCGTCTTCCTGGCGACCATGGTGTCCGCTCCCTCTCGCGTGTCCGGCAGACCGCGCCTTTGGGGCCACCGGAGTATTACCCGATAGAGGTATTATGGCCGATATGAACGTCGCAAGGCAAGAAAAATATGCTAAAACAGATAGCCCGCTTGACAACAAGCCGTGAAACGCCTACAATGCCATTCATATGCATAGCACCTACATGATAGCCGCTCGGGAGGCCTCGATGCAAGGGGAAACCGCCCCGAAAGGAACGCCGATGTCCACACAGGTTCTGGCCCCCGCGATGGCGCGGCTTCGGGTTGGCGACGGGCTGCGCCGCATCGCTCACGCGCGCGCCCGGCTCGCCGCCCTCCAGGCCGAGCTGGACGAAGAGCTGGCCGGTGTCCATGGCCGCTACGACCGTCGGATCGCCGCCATGCAGGGGCGCGCTTCGCGGATGCACGAGGAGCTGGAGCAGCTCTGCCGCGCCGAGAAGGGCGTCCTTTTCCCCGGCGGGCGGCGCACGATGTCAACGCCCTTCGGGGAGGTCGGCTTCCGCAGGGCGGAGCCGGTCGTGCGCCTGCGGGACGGGACGACGGCCGAGGAGGCCTGCCGCCGGTTGCGGGAGGCCGGCCTGGATGAGCTGGTGCGCACGAGCGAAGCGCCGGACAAGCGCGCCGTGCACCGGGCGCTGTGCGAGGATCGGGTCAGCGGCGAGGAGCTCCGCGCCTGCGGGCTGGAGCTGGCCGGCGGGGGCGACCGCTTCCGGTGCCGCCTCCGGCACGACGCCCTGGATGGCTTCGGGAGGGCACTCGCGTGAGGGGCAGCGGCCTGATCCGGCGCATCGCGGCCCGCATGCCTGCCCAGCTGCGCGAGCTGCGGGCCAAGCTGATGCTCGACGTTGTCTGCGAGTCGCTGGGGGTGGAGGAGGTGGCCTGCCCGGCGTGCAAAGGAACCGGCCGCCTCAAAGGGCGGGCGCTGGAGCGCTGCCCCGTCTGCTGCGGCTTCCAGGAAGTGCCCGACCGGCTGGCGGACTGGTTCAACGCCCGGCTGGGGGGCGCGCGCGCCGGCGTGCAGCTGCGCCCCACAGGACGCCCGGCGCGGCGACCCTCCGGGCCGGTCGGGGAACGCTACGGCCGCCTCGCCGAACAGCCCTGCCGCGTGCACATG
>LJUE01000030.1 GCA_001303885.1 Planctomycetes bacterium SM23_32
GAGGCAGAGGGGTTCAGAATCAGCGCGGCGCCCGCCTCCGCCAGCTCCTCCACCGGGTCCGTGTCGTAGAAGCGGTGCTCCCAGAAGCAGCGGTCGTTCCAGGCATCTTCGCAGACCACCAGGCCGACGGGCAGCCCGCCGAGCGGGAAGGGCTCGTTCGCTTCGGCCGGCTGGAAGTAGCGCGACTCATCGAACACGTCGTAGGTGGGTAGCAGCGTCTTGTGGCGGTGCAGCAGCACGCGGCCGTCGCGCAGCACCGAGGCGGCGTTGGCGGCCCGCTTGCCGGCGCCGGCCGGGGCGGCGGCCACGTGCCCCACAACGGCCCAGATGCCCCGGGCCTCCCGGGCGAGCTGCCGCAGGGCCTGCTCGTTCGCCTCGATGAAGCGGGGCCTCTCCACCAGGTCCAGAGGCGGATAGCCGCTGAGTGTCAGCTCGGGGAAGACCACCGCTTCGGCGCCGAGGGCGGCCGCCCGTCCGATGGCGTCGCTCGCCAGGCGGGCATTGCCCGGCACGTCCCCTACGGTGCTGTTGATCTGGGCCAGGGCTACTTTCACGGGAGTGGCGCCTGTGTCCGGGCGTTCATTTGACGACGCCCCATTGTAGGTGCTATCATACACGCTTGCAACGGGTGTTACGCCCGGCCTCTTCCTGCCGGAAGCTGCCCGTTGGGCGCGAAAGCGCTTGACTTCGCGCGGATTCCTGTTAGACTTGTTGTATTCGCGTCTGGACGGGGAGCGTGTTGTACGCGTTCGTTGCCAGGGAGCAGGGCGAAGTGGCCGAAGAGCGCATCAGGATACGGATGGAGGCCTACGATCACCGGGTGCTGGACCGGTCGGCCCGGCAGATCGTGGAGACGGCCATCCGCACCGGCGCCAAGGTAAGCGGGCCCGTGCTGCTGCCCACGCACATCGAGCGCTACACCGTGCTCCGCTCGCCCCACGTGGACAAGAAGTCGCGCGAGCAGTTCGAGATAAGGACGCACAAGAGGTTGATTGACATTGTAGACCCGACGGTTCACACCGTGGACGCGCTCAACATGTTGCGTGTGCCCGCCGGTGTGGAGATCAAGATAAAGGTGTGATCGGCGGCGGATCGGGCGCCGAGCGGGTCGGGCGTCGGCGTTCCGACGCAGGCTGCTGCCGGGACCGATCCCGGCGGCGCTCACCGACCGGCCGTGGCCGCCGACAGTTGTCTCCAATCACATCCTCCGGGGCGTATGTCCTAATGCGTCTTCCCCCCTGCCCAAGGGATTGAGGGGCTCTGTCTGCCCGCCCCAGGGCCGGGGAGGGCGCGCGAGGCCGGCCCGGGAGTGTGGGCGGAACGCAGTCTCACACGGAGGATCCGTACCCATGGTTAGGGCCCTGCTGGGCAAGAAGATCGGCATGACGCAGGTCTTCGAGGAGTCGGGCAGGCGTGTGCCCGTCACCGTCCTGCGCGTGGGGCCCTGCACGGTCCTCCAGGTGAAGACCGCCGAAAGCGACAACGCGGCGGCGGCGCAGATCGGCTTCGAAGAGCGCAAGAGGAAGAGCACGCCCCGGCCTCTGCTGGGGCATTTCGAGAAGGCCGGCGTTACGCCCAAGCGCCTGCTCAGGGACGTCCCGCTGGAGGGCGATGAGCTGCCCGAGCCCGGGCAGGAGCTGGGCGTCGGCATCTTCGAGGGTGTGGAGCGCGTGGACGTGATAGGGATCAGCAAGGGGCGCGGCACGGCGGGCGTGGTGCGCCGGCACGGATTCAGCGGCGCCCCCGAGACGCACGGCGGCCGCTTCGGCCGCAGGACGGGCTCGATCGGCGCCAGCACCAGTCCCGGCCATGTGCTGAAGGGCAAGCGCATGCCCGGCCACATGGGCGCCGAGCGGGTCACCGTCAGGAACCTCAGGGTCGTCAGCATTGACCCCGAGCAGGGCCTCATGCTGGTGAAGGGCTCGGTGGCCGGTGCCAACGGCAGCTACGTGGTGGTCAGGAAGGCGGCCGGCTTGGGCGGAGCATGACGCCGCCGCGTTTGAGAAGGTACATGGAGATACCGGTCTACAGCGTTGCCGGACAGGTCGTTGACCACGTGCAGGTGGACGAGGACGCCTTGGGCGGGAAGCCGAACATGGCGCTGGTCCACCAGGCGCTGGTCATGTACGAGGCCAACCGGCGCGTGGGCACGTCCAGCGCCAAACGGCGCAGCGACGTGGTGCCGATCCGGCCCCGCGGCGGCGGCACGGCCCACCAGAGGCCCTGGCGCCAGAAGCACACCGGCCGTGCCCGGCACGGCTCGCGGCGCAGCCCCATCTGGGTGGGGGGCGGCGTGGCGCACGGCCCGCGTCCGCGCGACTACCGCAAGAAGATGACCAGGGCCGCCCGGAGGGCCGCCCTGAAGTCCGCCTTCCTGGCCAAGGCCATGGACGGCGAGGTGATGGCCGTGGCCGAGCTCGAGCTGCCGGAGCCGAAGACGAAGCAGATGGCGGCCATCCTGGGCAACCTCGGCGTCCAGCGCAGCTTCGTGATCGTGCTGCCCGAGCACGACGCCGACCTGTGGCGGTGCACGAGGAACATCCCCGGCGCCGCCATGACTACGTACAGGGAGCTGAACGCCTACGAGATGATCCGGCCCAGCCGGGTCGTCTTTGCGCTGGAGGCGCTGGAGCGGTTCCTGCAGGAGGCCAGCGCCGCCCGGCAGCCCGAACCGACCGAGCAGCAGCCCGTGGAGGCCGGCGAAGATGGATAGCCACGAGATCATCGTCAGGCCGCTGCACACCGAGAAGAGCGTGGACGACATCCGCGGGGCCAACACCTACCACTTCGAGGTGGACGCGCGGGCCACCAAGACGCAGATCCGCCACGCCGTCGAGGAGCTGTTCCCGGGCCGGCGGGTGGCCGACGTGCGGACCACCAACGTGAAGGGCAAGAGACGCCGTGTGCGCTGGCGCGTGGGGACGACCAGGTCTTGGAAGAAGGCCATCGTCCGGCTGCGGCCGGGCGACACGATAGACATCGGCTACTGAGACGGCCGGCAGGGAGACGAGGAGTCCGCTTCATGCCCGTTAAGGCATACAAACCGACCAGCCCCGGCCGGCGGGCCATGACGAGCGCCGACCTGAGCGAGATTACCAAGTCCCGGCCTGAGAAGTCGCTGCTGGCGCCGCTGAAGAAGACGGGCGGCCGCAACAACATGGGCCGCACCACGGCGCGGTTCCGCGGCGGCGGCCACAAGCGCCGCTACCGCGTCATTGACTTCAAGCGGGACAAGGACGACGTGCCCGCCACGGTGGTGGGCATAGAGTACGACCCGAACCGCACGGCCCGCATTGCGCTGCTGGAATACGAGGACGGCGAGAGACGCTACATCGTCGCACCCGAGGGGCTGAAGGCCGGCGCCACGGTGATGAGCGGGGAGGGCGTCGAGCCGCGCACGGGCAACTGCCTCCCGCTGGGACGGGTGCCATTGGGGCTGTTCGTGCACAACGTGGAGCTGCAGCCTGGCAGGGGCGGGCAGATCGTGCGCGGCGCCGGCACGGGCGCCCAGGTGAGCGCCCGGGAGGGACGCTTCGTGCACCTGATCATGCCCAGCGGCGAGATCCGGCGCGTGCTGCGCCAGTGCCGGGGCACGATCGGCCACGTGGGCAACGTCGAACATCAGAACGTGAAGCTCGGCAAGGCGGGCCGCCGCCGCTGGCTGGGCAGGAGACCCCACGTGCGCGGCACCGCCCAGAACCCGGTCAGCCACCCCATGGGTGGCGGCGAGGGCCGGCGGGCGGGCGGCCGTCATCCGTGCGGCCTCACCGGCGTGCTGTCGAAAGGCGGCAAGACGCGCCGCGTGAGGAAGTACAGCGACCCCATGATCGTGAGGAAACGCAAGAGGAGGAAGTAGACCGCCGTGAGCAGATCGCTTAAGAAAGGCCCCTATGTTGACGAGAAGGTCCTGCGCAAAGTGATGCGCCAGAAGGAGGTCGGCGACCGCGAACCGATCAAGACGTGGGCCCGCGCCTGCACGATCATACCGGACTTCGTGGGGCACGCCTTCCTGGTCCACAACGGCCGCTCCTTCGACAGGGTGTTCGTCAGCGAGGACATGGTGGGCCACAAGCTGGGCGAGTTTGCGCCGACGCGGGTCTTCCGCGGACACGGCGGCCGCAGGCGCTGACCAGGGCGCCGCCAAGGCACTGAGAGAGAGCACCGATGCAGTTCGTTGCCCGGCACAGACGCGCGCCCATCTCCGCTCGCAAGGCGCGGTTAGTGGTGGACCTCATTCGGGGCAAGCATGTTAACGATGCGCTGCAGATCCTGCGGAGCACCTCGAAGCGGGCCTCCTACTTTGTGGACCGCGTGCTGCGCTCAGCCATGGCCAATGCGGACCAGAGCCTGGAAGCCGACATGGACAACCTGAAGGTGGCTGAGGCCTGGGTGGACGAGGGACCGACGCAGCGCAAATGGAAGCCCCGCCCGCGGGGCCGCGCGGTGACCATCCGCAGCCACACGTGCCACATCAACCTCGTTCTGGACGACGGGCAGTAACAGGAGGTCCCATGGGACAGAAGGTCCGGCCGACTAGCCTCAGACTGGGGATCACCGAAGACTGGAGTTCCCACTGGTTCGCTGACAAGAAGACCTTCGGGCAGTACCTGGTCGAGGACCAGAAGATCCGCACCTACACCAAGCATCACTACTACTACGCGGGCATACCGAAGATCGAGATACGGCGCACGCGCGGGCAGGTGCACGTCACCGTGCACTGCGCGCGCCCGGGTCTGGTGATCGGCCGCCGGGGCGTGGAAGTGGAGCGGTTGAAGGGCGGGCTGGAGGAGTTGACCGGCGGCTCGGTGGAAGTGGCCGTCGAGGAGGTGACCGAGCCGCAGTTGGACGCTCAGCTTGTGGGTGAGGAGGTGGCGCAGCAGATCGAGCGGCGCACTTCCTTCCGGCGGGCCATCCGGCGGGCGGCCGAGATGACCATGTCGGCCGGCGCCGTGGGCGTCAAGATACAGCTCTCCGGACGCCTGGGAGGCTCGGAGATGGCCAGGCGCGAGAAGGTGCTGCTGGGCAGCTTCCCCCTGCAGACCCTGCGCGCCAAGATCAGCTACGGATTCACCGAAGCAAAGACCAAGAGCGGCAACATCGGCGTGAAGGTGTGGGTCAACCGCGGCCTGTTGCCTCCCGGGACGAAGTGGGGCGACCTGAAGGAGGACGGCAGTGGCCCTAATGCCTAAAAGGGTTAAGCACCGCAAGTTCCAGCGGGGCAAGCTGAAGGGCAAGGCGACCCGCGGCAACCGGGTGGTCTTCGGCGATTACGGCTTGCAGGCCCTCGAGAGGGGCAGGATCACGGCCGAGCAGATCGAGGCGGGACGGCTCGCCGTGGGCCACTTCCTGCGCCACGAGGGCAAGCTGACCATCCGCATCTTCCCGCACAGGAGCGTGACGGCCAAGCCGGCCGAGACGCGCATGGGCAAGGGCAAGGGCGAAGTCGCCCACTGGGTGGCCAGCGTCAAGCCCGGCACCATCCTCTACGAGATCAGCGGCGTGCCCGAGGAGCTGGCCGTGGCTGCACTGGCCCGCGTGGCCCACAAGATGCCCGTCAGGACGCGCCTGACGCACCGGAGGGTCCAGGTATGAGGGCCAACGAACTGAGAGGCCGGGACGCCGCCGACCTGCGCCGCGAGCTGGAGCATCTCCAGCGCCAGCTGTTCGAGCTGAGGTTCCAGTGGCAGCCCGAGGAGAACCGGGACAGCAACAGCCGCCGGCTTCTGCGCAGGGACATCGCGCGCTACAAGACCGTGCTGCGCGAGATGGAGCTGGACCGCACGGCCCGGGCCGAACAGAGCTGACTGACTACAGGTGACACCTTTCTGTGACGGGACTATGAGTGACGAGCCGACAACAGGCCGCTCGCGAGTGCGCGGCGTGGTGAAGAGCGACAAGATGCAGAAGTCCATCACCGTGACCGTCGAGCGCTTCGTCAAGCACCGCCGCTACGGCAAGTACCTGCGGCGCAGGAGCACCTTCATGGCCCACGATCCGCACAACGACGCCAGGGAAGGCGACCTGGTGGAGATCGAGAGCACCAGGCCGCTGTCGCGCCGCAAACGCTGGCGCCTGGTGCGCGTGCTGCGCCGTTCGGCGGCGCCCGCCGTTGCGATCGAGGGCGGAGCCCCTGACGTCCTCGACACGCCCGAGCTGCCCGCGTAGCGCCTGCGAGGACGGAGGACCGGCTGGATGATCGCTGAGCAGACAGTGCTGGACGTCGCCGACAACACGGGCGCCCGCGCGGTGCGCTGTTTCAAGGTGCTCGGCGGCAGCCGCCACACCTACGCCACCGTCGGCGACGTGGTGGTCGGCAGCGTCATCAAGGTCATCCCGGGCAGCGACGTGACGCGAGGCGAAGTGGTGCGAGGCGTCGTCGTGAGGACCAAAGCGCCCATACGCCGTGAGGACGGCAGCTACGTGCGGTTCGACCGCAACGCCATCGTCCTGCTTCAGCCGGACGGCAACCCGCGCGGCACGCGCATCTTCGGGGCCATCCCGCGCGAGCTGCGCTACAAGAACTACATGCGCATCATCAGCCTGGCGGCTGAGGTGGTGTGAGGACGCGAAAGTGGCGAACAGAGGCAAGCTGCACGTGAGGCGCGGCGACATCGTGGAGGTGGTCGCCGGCAGTTCCCGCGGCCTGCGGGGCAGGGTCCTGAGGGCCATGCCCGCCAAGGGCAAGGTCGTCGTGGAGGGCCTCAACATGGTCTGGAAGCACGTGCGCCGCGGCCCCCAGCGCATCCAGGGCGGACGCATACAGGTGGAGGCGCCCATTGACGCCTCCAACGTGATGCTCGTATGCCCGAACCGGGACTGCGAACGCCACGACAGGCCCGTGCGGACGAGGACCGTGGTGCGCGAGGACGGCAGGAAGCTGCGCACCTGCGCCAAGTGCGGCGCCGAGCTGCCCAGGGCGGAGTAGGCGCCCGCCTGCTAGAACGACGCTGAGAACGACATGAGTGAGACGGCCGAGACAACGACGCAGCAGAGCCCCAGGCCGCGGCTTAAGACGCAGTTCGAGCAGCAGGTGGTGCCGCGTCTGATGGAGCGCTTCGGGCTCAAGAACCCCCTGGCTGCCCCGCGGCTGGCGAAGGTCGTGCTGAACATGGGCGTGGGCGAGGCTGTTGCCGACCCGAACGCCCTGAACGACGCCGTGGAGACGCTGCGCGAGATCACGGGCCAGCAGCCGGTGGTCACGCGGGCCCGCGGCAGCGTGGCGGGGTTCCGCCTGCGTCAGGGCATGCCGGTGGGGTGCAAGGTGACGCTGCGCCGCAAGCGGATGTATGAGTTCCTGGATCGCCTCATCAGCATCGTGCTGCCGCGCGTGCGCGACTTCCGCGGCCTGTCGCCCGATGCGTTCGACGGCTCCGGCAACTACAGCCTGGGGCTGGAGGAGGTGGCTGTCTTCCCGGAGCTGGACCTGGACAAGCTGAAGAACATCTTCGGGCTGGACATCACCATCGTGACGACGGCGCAGACCGACCAGGAGGGATTTGAGCTGTTGAGCGGGCTGGGCGTGCCGTTCCGGCAGTGAGCCGGAGGCGGGCCGCAGCCGACGGGCGGACCGAAAGGAGCTGTTACCACTCAGTATGGCGCGCAAAGCCCTGGTAGAGAGATCGCGGCGCAAGCCCAAGTACTCGACCCGTACGCGCAACCGCTGCATGCTGTGCGGGCGGCCTCGCGGCTACATGCGGAAGTTCCGCATCTGCCGCATCTGCTTCCGCATGCTGGCCAGCAAGGGCGAGGTGCCGGGCGTGACCAAGGCAAGCTGGTAGGAGACCGCCCCAGCCGAGAGCCCCAGGCGCATGTGCCGCCGCCGGCCATAGGACAAGAGGCGAAACGACCATGATGACCGACCCCATTGCCGACATGCTCACGCGCATCCGCAATGCGCTTTTGATCGAACAGAAGACGGTCGAGATGCCGTCTTCGAAGATGAAGGAGAGCATAGCCCGCGTGCTGAAGGACGAAGGCTTCATCGAGGACTATCGCGTCGCCGGCGAGCTGCCCCGCAGGCTGCTGAAGCTCTACCTCAAGTACGGCTCCCTGGGCGAGAAGGTCATCCGGGAGATCGAGCGCGTCTCCAAACCCGGCCGGCGCATCTACCGCTCGGTCGGCGACATCGGCCATGTGCGCAACGGCCTGGGCATCTGGGTGGTGTCCACTAGCCGCGGCGTGCTGAGCGACCGGGAGTGCAGGCAGCTCAACGTCGGCGGCGAGGTCATCTGCTCGGTCTTCTGAGTTTTCAGACGCAAGGGAAGGCGAAGACATGTCGCGCATCGGCACACGACCCGTCTCCGTGCCCAAAGGCACGCAGGTTGTGGTGGACGGCCCCCGCCTCACCTTCAGGGGGGCCCTGGGCCAGCTGGAGCACGAGCTGCCCGACCAGATCGAGGCCGAATACGTTAAGGGCGAGGGCGTCATCAACGTGCAGCGCGCTGACGACAGCCGCCGCGCCCGCTCGCTGCACGGGCTGCACCGCACGCTCATCGCCAACAAGGTGAAAGGCGTCAGCGAAGGCTTCTCGAAAGTGCTCGAGATCTACGGCACCGGCTACAGCGCCAACCTGCGCGGCGGCGCGCTGGTGCTCCAGATCGGGTTTTGCCACGAGGTCAGCTTCGAGGTGCCGGACGGCATAGCGGTGGAGGTCGAGCAGGCCTCGGCGCAGGCCGAGCGCCCCGCCCGGTTCGTCGTCAAAGGCATGGACAAGGAACAGGTGGGCCAGTTCGCCGCCCGGGTCCGCGCCGTGCGCACGCCTGAGCCCTACAAGGGCAAGGGCGTCCGGTATGCGGGCGAATACGTGCGGCGCAAGGAAGGCAAGGCCTTCACCGGGCTGGAGAGATAACGCAGGCGCATCAGGGACGACGGCAATGGAGCCAGCAGCGAAGAAAGCGCAGATGAGGAAGCGCCGGCACCGCCGCGTGCGCAAGCGCTTGGAAGGCACGCCCGAGCGCCCCCGGCTCTGCGTCTTCCGGAGCAACAGGCACATCTACGCGCAGGTCATAGACGACTGGAACCGGCGCACGCTGGCGAGCTGCTCCTCGCTGAGCCGGGAGCTCAGAGACGAGCTGGCGCACGGGCGCAGCGTGGAGAGCGCCGCGCGGGTGGGCGAGGTGCTCGCCAGGAAGTGCATCGAGAGCGGCATCACGGCCGTCGTTTTCGACCGCGCAGGCTACAAGTACCACGGCCGGGTCAAGGCGCTCGCCGAGGCGGCGCGCGCACAATTCGCCGAGGCCGGTGTGCAAGGCTTCTGAGCCCCTCCGGCGAGCGGCGGGAGGCAACATGGCGTACAGGGAACAAGAGGGCGGACTGCTCGACGAGGTCATCGGCATCTACTTCCACACCAAGGTCACCAAGGGCGGCCGGAACCTCACGTGCGCCGCCCTGGTGGCGGTGGGCGACGGGAACGGCAAGGTCGGCCTCGGGTACGGGAAGGCCAGCTCGGTGCCGATGGCCATCGAGAAGGCCACCGGCGAAGGCCGCGGCGCTATGCTGGAAGTCTGCCGTGTGGGCGACACGATCGCCCATCAGGAGCTCGGCCGGCACGGGGCCGCGCGCGTGCTGCTGAAGCCGGCCAGCCCGGGCACAGGCGTCAAGGCCGGCGGCACCGTGCGCTCCATCATGCGCGTGGCCGGGGTCAATAACGTGCTCAGCAAGGTCTTCGGCAACTCCAACCCGCTGAACGTGGCCAAGGCCACCATGAACGCCCTGCGCCAGATGCGGTCCCGTGAGGAGGTGCAGAGGCTCCGCGGCGTGAAGGTGGAGCTGCGACACCCGCAGGCGGCCCGCCCGAAGAGGGAGCAGCCGCCTGAGGCCGCCAAAGGCCCCGCCGAAGAGCCCGCCGAACAGGCAGCCGAGTAGAGTCACCCATGCCGTCCGCGTCTCCGTCGGCGTGGACGCGCAGCCACAAGGACAGCGAAGAGATGGACATCTCCCGGGCCAAATCGAGCGTCAGCGGCAAGCCCGACAGGAAGAGAGTGGGACGCGGCACCGGCAGCGGCCAGGGCAAGACCGCTGGCCGCGGCCACAAGGGCGCGCGCTCGCGCAGCGGCTGGAGCTCCCGCGGCAGGACGGGCGGCAACATGCCGCTGTGGCGGCGCCTGCCCAAGCGCGGGTTCAGCAACGAGCCCTTCAAGGCCGACTACAGCGTCGTCAACGTCGGCGAGCTCAACCGCTTCCCGGCGGGCTCGGTCGTCACGCCGGAGGCGCTGCGCGAGGAGGGCCTGGTCAAGCAGGCCCCGCCTGGCGGCGTGAAGGTGCTCGGCCGGGGCGGGTTGGACCGTGCCCTGACCGTCCGGGCCAACGCTTTCAGTGAGACCGCGGCGGAGAAGATCAAATCCGCCGGGGGCAGCGTCGAGATCATCCCGGGCCCCAGGCCGCCGGAGCGCCACAAGATGGGCAGTGGCTCGCGGCGCTCGGTCCGGAAGGTCCTTTAGCCGGGGGTCCGCTGACCCCGCGAGGGTAGCATGAGCCTTTTCGAGCAGATGGCCAACGTCATGCGGATCCGGGATCTGCGGCGCAAGATCCTGATCACGCTCGGGCTGCTGGCCGTCTGCCGGGTCGGCGTCTACGTGCCCCTGCCGGGGGTGAACGTCCACGCGCTGGGGGAGTTCTTCAGGCGGCTCTCCGACACGGCGGGCGGGCAGGTGCTCGGGTTGGTGAACATGTTCGCCGGCGGCGCCCTGAGCCGGGGCGCCATCTTCGGTCTGGGCATCATGCCCTACATCAGCGCCTCGATCATCTTCACGCTGCTGGCCAACGTGGTGCCCAGCCTGGAAGCCCTGCGCAAGGAGGGCGCGGCCGGCCAGCGCAGGCTCAACCAGTACACCCGCGTCGCCACGGTCTTCATCTGCCTGTTCCAGGGCATGCTGCTGGTGCGCGGGCTCTACGCGTGGGGCGTGGTCGAGCCGGGACTGACCGCGAGCACCCTGGGCTCTGTCAAGTTCATGCTCACCAGCGGGATGCTGCTGATGGCCGGCACCATGCTGCTGATGTGGCTGGGGGAGCAGATAGACCAGTACGGCATCGGCAACGGGATATCGTTGATCATCACCGTCAACATCCTCGCCCGCATGCCGTACGCCATCACCGAGCTGCGCCAGCAGATCGCCACCGCCGAGAGCCAGCAGACCGCCATCTTGAAGATCATCGTGCTGCTGGCGCTGTTCGTGGCCGTGGTGGTGGCCATCATCTACATCACCCGGGGCGAGCGCCGCATCCCCGTGCAACAGCAGAAGCACGTGCGCGGTCCCAAGGTCTACGGCGGCCAGAAGCATTACCTGCCCCTGCGCGTCAACCAGGCCGGCGTCATGCCCATCATCTTCGCCCAGTCGCTGCTGATGTTCCCGGGCATCATCGCCATGGCCGCCATCAACGCCCTGGAAGGCAGGGGCGAGAGCTTCTGGCTGCGCTTCTTCCAGTGGGCCCGCGACGCCGTCAGCGGCAGGGGAGGCCAGCTGACGGTCACCTACACGGTGCTCTACGGGGCGCTGATATTCTTCTTCTGCTACTTCTGGACTGCCGTGATGTTCAACCCGAGGGACATGAGCGAGAACCTGCAGAACTACGGCAGCTTCATCCCCGGCATCCGGCCGGGCAAACGCACGGCCGACTACCTGGAAGGCATCATGAACCGCGTGACCGTGGCCGGCAGCTTCTTCCTGCTGGCCATCGCCCTGATGCCCATGATCATCGGGCATTACATGAACGTCGGCCGCGTGGCCACCTTCTATGGCGGCACCAGCATACTGATCGTCGTGGGCGTCACCCTGGACGTGGTGCGGCGCATCAACGACCACCTTGAGATGCGCCGCTACAGCGGGTTCGCCGCCGGCGCCGGCGGCCGCCGCCGCAGCCGACGGCGCTGAGTGCCGAGCGACTTCTTGCCTCCGAGTGCGAGGGCCGCGCTGTGAAGCTCGTGTTCCTGGGACCTCCGGGCGCCGGCAAAGGCACGCAGGCCGTGCGCATGGCCCAGGAGTTCGGCGTGTGCCACGCCTCCACCGGCGACATCTTCCGCCAGGCGGCGGCGAGCGGCTCGGAGCTGGGCCGCGCGGTGAGCGATTACCTGGACGGCGGCCGTCTGGTGCCCGACGAGCTGACCTCGCGCGTGGTGGAAGAGATGGTGGTGGCCCGCGCCGACGACTACATACTGGACGGCTACCCGCGCACGCTGCAGCAGGCGCGTGACCTGGACCAGATGCTCCGGCTCCGCAACGAGGAGCTGGACGCGGTGCTCTACTTCGAGCTGGACGACGAGGCCGCCGTGCGGCGGCTCACCGGCCGGCTGGTCTGCTCGGAGTGCGGCGAGAACTACCACCGCGAGTTCATGCCGCCCAAGGTGGCGGGCGTCTGCGACAAGTGCGGCGCGCCGCTCAAGGCCAGAAGCGACAGCTCCGAAGACGTCGTGCGGCAAAGGCTGGCCGAATACCACGAGAAGACGCGGCCGCTGGTCGGCTTCTACGAGGAGCGCGGCCTGGTGGAGCGCGTGGATGCCTCGGCGCCGCCCGACGAGGTGACGCGCCGCACCCACGCCGTCCTGGCGCGGCT
>LJUE01000031.1:0-15965 GCA_001303885.1 Planctomycetes bacterium SM23_32
TCGCGGCGGCACGGCGTCGCTGGCAGCTCACCGCCGCCGATGCGCCGGCCGCCGACGTAGTAGGCGGCACGCTGGGCAGGTTGCCCCCGGCCGCCGGCCAGACCGCCGACGACCTTGTGGTGTTCGCCACGGCGTGTATGATGGACGTGGACGCGGAGGCAAACCTCGTAGCGGCGCAGCGGGCGGCCGCCTACCTGATGCAGCTTCAGTTCCTACCGGAGAACGCCTACTACCTGCGCGACCCGGACGGTCCGGTCGGCGGGTTCCGCGAGGGACCGGGGAGCAACGTCATCCGCCTGCGGACGGCCGAGTCCGCCCTGCGGGGACTGGTGGCGCTGAGCCGGCTCCAGCTGCTCGAAAGGGAAAGCAGTGGTTGAGAAGGCCCACATAGACGACGCGCCCCAGATACTGGCGCTGGTCAACTACTACGCCGAGCGTCAGCTCATGCTGCCGCGTTCGCTGAACGACGTCTATGAGTCGCTGCGGGACTTCTTCGTCCGCCGCGAAGAGGGGGAGGTGGTGGGCTGCGCCGCCCTGCACATCAGCTGGCAGGGGCTGGGCGAGGTGCGCAGCCTGGCCGTCCGGGAGGGCGCACAGCGGCAGGGCATCGGGTCCGCGCTGGTGGAGAGCTGCCTAGAGGAGGCACGGCAGCTCGGGATGAGGCGCGTCTTCGTGCTCACTTACCTGCCCGGGTTCTTCGAGCGGTTCGGCTTCGCCCGCTATGCGAAAGAGGAACTGCCGCACAAGGTGTGGGCCGACTGCCTGAACTGCCCCCGCTTCCCCGACTGCGACGAGATTGCGATGATCAAGGACCTGTAGTGGCGGCCTGCCATGCGTGATCGTGAGCCCGGGGGCGAGAGACTGCCGACCGCTGCGGACGCCGCCGTGCGCCGCGAGGTGATCGCTTCGACGGACAGGACGATGCTCGTCGAGGCCGCCGCCGGCACCGGCAAGACCACCCTGATCGTGGACCGCATCCTGCAGGCCGTGCTCGACGGCCGCATCCGCCTTGCCCGGACCGTGGCCATCACGTTCACCGAGAAGGCGGCCGGCGAACTGGAGAGCCGCGTCCGCGCCGGACTGACGGCGGCGCTGCACAGGGGCGGCCTGAGCGATGCCGAACGGGGCCGCGTGCAGGAAGCCGTCGAGGAGCTGGACCGGGCCCACGTCTGCACCATTCACGCCTTCTGCGCGCACTTGCTGCGGGAGAAGGCCGCCGAGGCCGGCGTGGACCCCGAGTTCACGGTGCTCGACGAGACGCCCCGGCACGTGCTGATCGAACGCGCCTGGCAGGACTGGATGACGGCCGCCGTGGCCGAGGCGCCCGATGTGCTGGTGGAAGCGCTGCGGGCCGGGGTAAGCAGGCGGCGTTCGCCCTGGCCGGGGCGCCGGAAGCGCTCGAGCCGGGGCTGTTCGCCATGGCCCGCCCGGGCCGCTCCCGGCAGCAGGCGCTCGACGACGTGCGCCGCATGGCGCCCGAGGCCGCCGCCGTCATGGCCGACTACATGAAGGGCGACGGCAACGAGCAATCGCGCCTGCTGCGGCGCTTGACAGCCGAGCTGGCGGCGGCCGACGACGAACGGAGCGCCCGCCGCCTCGCCTACGCCGTGGCCGGCGTTCCTGTGGAGGAGGCGCTGAAGAGCATTGACCGGGACGAGCGCGATCGGGCGGAACGCCTCCTCGCAGGGCTCAACGCCGCGGCCGTTGACCTGGGCGCTCATCTGGCGGCGGACGTCTTCGGGTGGCTGGCGGGGTTCGTAGAGCACTTCGGGGAGGTCAAGCGGCGCCGCTCGGAGCTGGACTTCCAGGACCTGTTGGTGCTGAGCGCCCGGGTCTTGAGGCGCAATCTCGCCGTGCGGCGCTACTTCCAGCGCCGCTTCGACGCCTTCTTCGTGGACGAGTTTCAGGACACGGATCCGCTCCAGGCGGAGCTGATAGCCTACCTGTGCGAGGACGAGGCGACCGGCGCGGCGCAGGCGATGGGCCAGGTGCGGCTGGCCGAAGGCAAACTGTTCGCCGTGGGCGACCCCAAGCAGTCCATCTACCGGTTCCGGCGGGCCGACGTGCAGGTATACGACGAGTTCAAGGGGCTGTTCGCGGCGGGCCGGTTCGGCGAGGACCGCACCCGGCAGGTCTCCTGCAACTTCCGCTCAACGGGGCCGCTGCTGGCCTGGTTCAACCGCCTTTTCGAGCACGTGCTGGGGCAGCCGGTGCCCGAGGGGGTCTACCAGGCCCCGCACGTGGCTCTGCAGCCGCCCGAACGGCCGCCTGAGGCGAGCGCGGCGCCCGTGCTGGCGCTCTGCGCGCCGCCCGGGCTGCCGACGGCTGAGAAGGGCTGGCACGCCGGCGACGCCCGGCGCCACGAGGCCCACTTCATCGCGCGCGCGATCGAGCAGCTCACCGGCGAGGCGGGCGCCTGCCGCTACGGCGACTTCGCGCTCCTCTTCCGCTCGCTCACCGACGTGGGCTACTACGAGGACGCACTCGACGCCCGCCGGATACCCTACCGGGTGGTCGGCGGCAAGCACTTCTACCGGCGCGAGCAGGTGGCCGAGACGCTGGCGCTGCTTCAGGCCGTGGACGACCCGCTGAACGAGGCCGCCGTCGTCGGCGCGCTGCGCAGCTCCTACTTCGGCCTCAGCGACGAGGAGCTGTTCCGCTACCGCGAGCGCGGGGGGCGATGGAACTACCTGCTGACGGACGTCAGGTCGGGGCCGGTGGGGGAGGCGATGGGCATGCTGGCCGACTGGCACGCCCGGCGCAATCGCGCGCTGCCGCACGTCCTGCTGCGCGAGGTCTTTGCGGCGACGCGCGCGCCGCAGGCCTTCCTGCTCAAGCCGGCCGGCGCCCAGCGCGTGGCCAACCTGCGCAAGCTGTCCAATCAACTGCGCCAGCTCGGCCGGGCGACCGGCAACTTCAGCGCCGTGGTCCGCCACCTGAGCGCGGTCCAGGAAGCCGAGCTGCCCGAGGAGGAGTCCAGCACGGTCGAGCCGGGGGACGACTTCGTTCTGCTGATGACCATGCACAAGTCAAAGGGCCTCCAGTTCGGCGCCGTCGTGCTGCCGGACCTGGGGCGGGACTTCGGCCAGGTCGAGAAGGTCGGCCCCCTCGTGCTCGACAGGCAGGACGGCAGCGCCGCGCTGGCACTGGGGCGCGGGCTGCGCAGCGAAGGCTACGAGCGGCTCGCCGAGCGCGAGCGGGGCAATCAGCTCGCCGAGGTGCGCCGCCTCCTCTACGTGGCCTGCACGCGGGCCCGGCGGCTGCTCGTGCTGCCCCTCTACTGGTGGCGGCGAGGGGACAGGGAGAGCTTGCAGAAGCTGCTGATGGACTCCGGCTGCCTGGCAGGGCCGGCAGAGGTCCCCTTTGGCAAGGAGCGGGACGGCGTCCGTTACCTGGACATCAGGCCGTGGCTGGCCGAGATGGAGGTGGGCATAGGGCCGGCCCGGTCGGCCGCCGAGGCGAGGGAGGAGGTGGCGCCGCTCCTGGAAGAGCGCGGGCGCTGGCAGGAGCGTCACGAGGCGCTGGTGGCCGCTGCGTCGGCGGGGCGGCGCTTCGTGCTGCCCAGCGCCGTCGAGGCCCCTCGATCCGGTGGGGGAGGGCACGGCGGAACTCGTGGCCGGCCTGGCCGTCGTTCAGGCGGACCGGCTGGGCATGGACGGCGATGCGGCGGATCAGGCGGCCCAGCTGGCCATGGCCGCCCTCCAGAACGGGGAGTTCCGCGCACTGCTCGCAGGGGCCGAAGTCGCCGCCAGGGAGGTGACCTTCGCCGTGCCGCTCGGCCGGCTGCCGGTCTGCGCGGACGAGACGGACGTCTTGCTGGAAGGCAGCATTGACCTGTTGCTGGAGTTGCCCGACCGCACCGTGGTGCTGGACTACAAGACGGACCGCGTGATCGCGGCCAACCGGGCGAGCGTCGAGGCGCGCTATTGGCCCCAACTGGCGCTCTACGCGCTGGCGGCGCGGGCCTGCGGCCGCGTCGCGGGCGACCTGGAACTGGCCCTGTTCCTCGTGCGCAGCGGGCGGATCAGCCGGCGGCCGCTGGACGAGGAGCTGCTGGACGTCGTGGCGGACGACGTGCGCCGCGCGCTCGAGGAGGGCGGCTCATGAGGCGTCCGGTCGGCCGAGTGCATCCCTGAGCATGCCGCTCAGTCGCCCCGGCAGCTCGTCGCGATTGGCCCGGGTCACCTCGATGACGGTCGTGTCCGCCCGCGCGCGAATGGCGTTCGTCACCGGGTCGCGCCGCCTGTGCATGGTGCCCAGGACGGGTGCGGGCGCGTCGAGGGCGGTCTGGAGCGCGCGCACGAAGGCCGGCACGGCCAGTTCCATGCGGCCGGCTTCGTCCACGATGACGGGCCGGCCCATGGCGACGGCTTGCCGCACCGCCCGGACGCCGACCAGCTCCACGGCCCCGGCGTCCACGCCGTACCTGCCCACCTTGAGCGGGCTGGGCGTGTGCACGTGGGCCATCACGGCGCCGTTGCCCTCCAGGTCTTCGATGCGGAAGCCGATGCGCCCGCCGTCCCGGCGCATCTCGCGCGTGGTGAAGCCGCCCACGTCGAAGTCGAGGAGTTCGACGACGCGCAGGATCACCGTGGTCTTGCCGACTCCCGGCCGGCCGGTCAGGAAGATGTTCTTGACATTCGGCATTGTGCGGCTCCTCGAGGGGTGTGCCTCAGCCGATTGTAAGGGGCTGCTTGTCGCGCGCCAAACGAAGCAGGCCGCCCTGCTGACTGCTTGACGTCCGGCCGCGCACGCGGTATACATATGTGAGCCGGCCGATCCGGCAAGGCTCCGACGGGGAGAGAAGAGATGAGGGCGTCAGTGGGGCTCGCGTGTGCGACGGTGGTGTTGTTTGCGGCGGGTTGTGCGTCGGGCGAGAGCTTCGTCAAGCCGGGCTACGACTTCGGGCAGGTGGACCAGGTCGCCGTTGTCGAGGTCGAGGGCGCCGTGAGGGGCGAGGCGGCCAGGAACCAGATTGCCGACTTCTTCGGGATGGAACTCCTTGTGCGCGGCTACGGCCCCGTGGAGCGAAAGCAGGTGGCGGCCCTGCTGGCGGAGCAGGACTTCCAGCGATCCGACCTGACCAGCCCCGAAGGCGCCGCCCGGGCCGGGCGGATACTGAACGTGGACGCCATCCTCGTCGTCAACGTTACCACCGGTCATGAGCAGTTGGCCATGACGGCCAAGATGCTCGACGTTGAGGACGCCAGCCTGCTGTGGAGCGGCTTCGGGTCGGGGGGCACGGGGAAGACGCTCGCGACCGTGGCCGGGGCAGCCGTCGGCGGGGCGGCCGGCGCCGCCATGGGGGGCGACAGGACCGGCGCCATCGTCGGCGGCATAGCCGGCGCGGTTCTGGGCGGCGTGGCCGGACATGCGCTCACGCCGCAGGAGCAGGCGCTGGCGCGCAAGGTGGTTCGGAAGGTGTGCAAGGACATGCCGTACCGGTTGCCGGTGCGGCCGTAGCGGGGAGGGCCGGCACGGGGATTCAGGCTCCCGGATGACGGCGGCACTCCCGGCATATCCCGCTCTGGGCAAGGGGTCGTTACGGTTCGCGCAGTTCCAGCGCCATGCCGTCGTAGGCGGCCGCGACATCGAGTCCAAGTTCAGCGCTCAACTGGTCGGCTATGCGGCGCGGGTCGGCCGTGAGCATCGTCATCCCGAAATGCGTCAGGACGGTTTGCCGCGGGCGGACCTGCTGGATGACGCGCCGTGCGTCGTCTACGCTCAGGTGCATGACGCTGCCGCTGGGATGGGGCTTTTGGCGCACGACGCTGATGACGAGCACGTCGGCTTCTTCGTAAGCATCGGCCAGGCCGTCGAAGTACTCGGTGTCCACGAGGAAGGCGACGACGCCCGCGTCGCTGTTGAACTTCAGACCGTACGTTTCGGCCGGATGACGGTGGCGCACGGAGGTGCGGAAGCCTACGGGCCCGAGCGCGTAGACCGCAGAAGGCCCCAGCACGGTGATCCCGTCCAGATGACCTCGCAGGTAGCCCAGCACGACGGCGTCGGGACCGTCCAGGCACTCGGCTGGCGCGAACAGCCGCCCGCGCGGCTGGAAGCCGCCGGCCGTCATGGCGTCGAGCACGGCGTTGACGTCGCCGGAATGGTCAATGTGAGAGTGCGTCAGGACCACGGCGTCCAGCGTGGTGGCGTCTATGGGAGGCCGGCACCGGGCGCAGCGCAGGAGGGTGCCCGGCCCGGGATCGAGCATGATGCGCTGGCCCTGGAGGCACAGGAACGTCCCGGCGGAATAGCGCAGTTGCCTGGCCATGACGAACCGCGCGCCGGCGGTGCCCAGGAACTTGACGTAGTCCCCCATGGGGTCCTCCCGGTGAGCCATGCCCGACGGGCCATTAGAGCACACGGCGCTTTGGGCGCCAAGCGACCGCCTCTTGCGGCCCGGGGCCTGGCCGGGGTTGTCAAGGGAGCCGGGAGGCCGAGCAGGGGCTGCGTGAGACGGTTTGCGGCCGCCCCCGGGGCCCCCGGCCGGGAGGCTTTCGGTGTTGCAACGAGCGGAAGCGTTTTGCTACTATAGATGGTGGCTATTGCCGGATGGGCCCTGGTGCATGTGAAAGAATGAAACGGCGCCATCCGCGTCCCACGGGGCGAAGAGGTGCTAAAGGCTTAGCTGCGTTGTCCTTGCGATGCGGGCCTGGCCAGCGGAGGCCCGGGGCGCCAGTTGGCATCCGTTTTGCTCTTTAACGATCGCGCGTGGTTGCCGACGCGGGCATTGCGCAGCCCTTGTCGGAACGCACAGGGCGGTTCGACCGTGCTTTAGGCGGCACGGAGGGGTTGCGCCCGCGCAGCGGCGACCGGCGACCAATCCAGACAGCGTCCGAAAGCGACACAGGTCACCGAGATGAAGCGTGGAGAGGGCTTGATGAGAATGCACGGCCGATCGGGCCAGGCCATCGTTGAGTTTGCGCTGGTCCTGCCCGTGCTTGTGCTCATGTTGTTCGGCGCCATCGAGTTTGGCCGGGCCTACTACGACCTGCACCTTCTGGCGAACGCCGCGCGGGCCGGTGCCCGCGTGGGTGCTCTGCCGGAGAAGGTGGAGGCCGACGTGACGGCCGTCGTAGACGACTTCCTCAACGCCGTCGGCCTGTCGGGCGGTTGGACGACGACGGTGGTGGCGTACGACCCGGACGACGTCGAGCGGACAGGTGGCCTGGCGGAAGCACTTGAGGGCGACAGGGTGCACGTGACGGTCAACCACAACTTCGTCGTCCTCAGCGGCAGCATCCTGCCCGGCTTCAGCGGGACCGTGCAGCTGAGAGGACGTTGCGTGTTTCGGCGGGAATAGCCCCCGCGTGACAGGGCCGCGCGGGCGGTGGGTCTGGGTTGGGAGGTCCCTGGTCTGCTGAGAGGATGGTGTGCCCGAAAGGGGTTGGAGCCGTGAGGAGCAAGAGGCCGTTGTTCATCATCGTCGCCGGCGTGCTCTGTGCGGGCGCCGCGGCCTTCAGCGTCCAGCAGGCCCTGTCCCGCGTCCGGTCCGGCGGCCCTCGGCGCGAATCCGTGCCCCTGCTGCTGGCAATGCGCGACATCCGGTACGGGGAACCGCTTGTGCTCAACGGGATGGGCGCGAACGCCAACGTCATGTTCGTGGAAGACTGGCCGAAGAACCTGACCCCCGCCGGCGGCATCACCGAGCATGACTACGTCACCACCCGCCAGATGCGGGCGAACACCTCGTTTGTCAAGCACGAACCGATACTCGAATCGCAGGTCTTGCCCGACGACGAGTTCGTCCCTCCTGACATGGTCTACGAGCGCATCAGGATCGACCCCGACGATGTCAACAGCGGCCAGCTGCGGGCCGGGCTCAAGGTGGACGTCCTCCAGATGGAGGGCGACACGCCGACCGTCCTCATGCGCTCGGTGCGCATCTACGCCTTGGGGAACCTGGACGCCCAGGGGCGCCCTGTGGAGGCCAAGGATCCCGAACCTACCGTGTTCCTGCTGATCAAGAAGGCCGACCAGATCGAGTTCCTCAGAGCGAAGCTCGCCAGCCGGTTCATCCTGGTGCCGGCGAGCGACCCGCAGATCGAGGGGCCGCTGCTGGTTGACCGGCGCTCCGAGCAGGAGGCCAGGCGCAAGGAAGCGCTCACGCTGCTGGAGCAGGGCCGTGCCCTGATGCAGAAGCAGGACTACGAGCGGGCCCTTACGGTCCTGACCGAGGCCGCCACCAAGTATCCCGGGGTGGAAGACCTCAGCGCCGAGGCCGGCAGAGAGGCGGCCAGCTGTCGGGCCCTGCTGGCCAAGGCCTACTGCGATAAGGCCAGGCGCGCCCTGGAGGAGGAGAAGGACTTCGCCGCTGCCACCAAGTGGCTCGACACGGTCGAGAAGGACTTTGGCGACGTGACCGACGTGCGCGACAGGGTGCGCCAACTGCGCCAGGCAACAACCGAGGCGCTGGCCGTTCACCGCGAGCAGATGCGCTATCAGTCCCTGCTGAGCGACCTGGACGCCGCGCTGACGCACGGCAACCTGCCGCGGGCCGAGGAACTGCTGGCCACGCTCGAGACGTTCAGCGACAGGGACTTCGCGCTGGGCGAAGGCGTGCCGGCCCCCCGGGCCGCCCTCCGGGACTACGGCCACAGGCTCAACGATGTCACCACGCAGTTCCAGGTGGACACGCAGGTGCTGGAGGCGCACTTGAAGCGGCGGAACCTGGACCAGGCCCGCGCCAAGCTGCAAGAGATGAAGAAGGCATTCCCCGAGCATCCGGGGATGGAGGAGCTGACGCAGAAGGTCGCCGCTGCCGGCGGCGCCGGCGCGTAGGCCGCCCCCGGCGTGCGACGCTGCCCACAGAGGCAACGGAAGGTCGGCCCATGGCTGACGTGACCATATTCGTGCTTCACCCCAACGAGCAATACTGCCAGGAGATCATCCAGGCCTTTCAGAGCTATGATTCGGACCTGGAGCTGGTGGCCATTGCCGACCTGCGGGACGCCCCGAACCGCGTGCGCGAGGAGCAGCCCGCGGCCGTTGTCGTGGGGGTGGACACGCCCAACGACCCGGCCCTGAAGAGCATAGACACCATCAGCAACATGCCGGGCGACGTGGGCATCGTCGTGGTGAGCAAGGAGCCCACCCAGCGCCTGCTGGTCTCCTGCATGCGGGCCGGCAGCGACGAGTTCCTGGAGTTCCCCATAGACCGCGACGAGCTGGCGAAGGCCATGGACGGCCTGTTCCGCCGCAAGGGCATAGCCAGCCAGACCCAAGGCAAGGTCACGGCTGTCTTCAGCGCTTCGGGCGGCACCGGCGTCACCACCATAGCCTGTAACCTGGCGGCCGGCATGGCCGCCTGCCTGCAAACGCCCCACGCGGCGTGCATCATGGACATGAACCTGCAGTTCGGTTCGGTGGCCCTCGTGATGGACGTGCGGGAGTTCTCCCACACGCTGGCCGACGCGGCCCACGAGCACGAACGGCTGGACGAGAACTTGCTCAGCAGCTTCATGAGCACCCACGCGAGCGGCTGTGCCGTGCTGCCCTCGCCCCTGTCGCTGCAGGAGCTGGAGGGCGTGGACCCGTGGGACCTGCGCGGCGTCATCCAGACCTGCCGCAAGAGCTACACCCACACCGTGCTGGACATGCCGCACTCGGTGGACGACTGCTCGCTGGTAGGGCTGGACGAGGCCGACGAGATCTTCCTGGTCTGCGACATGGTGCTGCCGGCCATCCGCAACACCATCCAGGCCGTGGAGGTGTTCCACGAGCTGGAGTACAAGCCGGACAAGCTGAAGCTGATCATCAACCGCTTCTATGACAGCGACCAGGTGAGCCTCGACGAGGTGGTCGAGCACGTGAAGCTGCCGCTGTTCTGGCTGATCCCTTACGACTCACAGGTCGTGATCACGTCCCTTAACTCGGGGCAGATGCTGGAGGCGGCGGACGCCGAGAGTCCGGCCGCCCACAGCCTCATGGCGCTGGCCCAGCACACCGTGGGGCTCGCCCCTTCCGTCAGACCCAAGAAGAAGCGCGGCCTGTTCAGCTGGGTGCGGTAGCCGCCGGCGGGCTGCGCACCGCTGCAGCGAAGAGCTGCCCGCCATCGCGCAAGGAAGGTGAGAAATGAGCAACCTGAGGGACAGGATCAAGAAGCTCCGCGGCGACGACCCGACACCGGTCGGCGAAGCAGTGGCCCAGAAGCCCAAAGAGGCCCAACCGAAGCCCAGGGCCAAGCCCAAGGCCGAGGTCGAGTACACCGTGCAGAAGCAGAAGGTCTCGCTCGGGCGCGAGGCATACCAGGACCTCAAGCGCAAGATCCACCGCAAGCTGCTCGACGCGCTGGACCTGACCATCCTGAGCGAACTGAAGGAGCAAGAGGTCAAGGAGCAGATACGCGTCGTGGTGGCCCGGCTGCTCGACCAGTCCGCCGTCACGTTCAACAAGCGCGAGCGCGACCAGTTCATCCAGGAGATGGTGGACGAAGTGCTGGGGTTCGGCCCGCTGGAACCTCTGCTGAACGACCCCACCATCAGCGACATCCTGGTCAACGGCGCCAAGCAGGTCTACGTCGAGCAGAGCGGCAAGCTCTACCTGACGGACGTGGAGTTCAAAGACGACGGCCACCTGCGGCACGTGATGGACCGGATCGTCTCGACGGTGGGGCGGCACATAGACGAGAGCTCGCCCATGTGCGACGCGCGCCTGCCGGACGGCTCGCGCGTGAACGCCATTATCCCGCCGCTCGCGGTGGACTACCCGGTGCTCTCCATCCGCAAGTTCCGCACGGACGCCCTGAGCATGGACGACCTGCTGGACTACGGCACCGTGACCGGGGAGATCGCCGAGGTCTGCGGGGCCTGCGTGTCGGCGCGCCTGAACATCCTCATCAGCGGCGGCACGGGCGCGGGCAAGACGACCATGCTCAACATCATGAGCGGCTACATCGGCCACAGCGAGCGGATCGTCACCATCGAGGACAGCGCGGAGCTCCAGTTGCAGCAGCCTCACGTGGTGCGGCTCGAGACGCGCCCGCCCAACATCGAAGGCAAGGGCGAGGTGACGCAGTACGAGCTGCTGATCAACAGCCTGCGCATGCGGCCGGACCGCATCATCCTGGGCGAGGTGCGCGGGCGTGAGGCGCTGGACATGCTCCAGGCCATGAACACGGGCCACGACGGCTCGATGTGCACCATCCACGCCAACTCGCCGCGCGACGCCCTGAGCCGCCTGGAGACGATGGTGGCCATGGGCGGCCACGATCTGCCCCAGGCCGCCGTGCGCCAGCAGATCTCCAGCGCCCTGGACGTGATCGTCCAGGTGCAGCGGCTGCCCGACGGCACAAGGAAGTTGAGCTACTTCACCGAAGTGCTCGGCATGGAAGGCGAAGTGGTCACCATGCAGGACATCTTCCGCTACGAGCGCAAGGGCGTCAGCAGCGAGGGCGTGTCAATCGGCGACCACGCCGCCACCGGCGTGCAGCCGCGCTTTGTTGACCGGCTTCGGGCCACGGGCATCAAGCTGAACCCGGCCCTCTTCATGCCGGCCAGGTGAGCCGCCCGAACCCCGCGCGCGGGGAGGGGACAGACCATGCAGATCGTCATCCTGGCCCTGGTGTTCTTCTCGGTGCTGTTCGCCGTCTGCGGCGTCTGGCTCCTGATCAGCCAGCGTGGAGGCGTCAAAGAGCGCGTCGGGAGCCGACTGACCGGCGTGAAGCTGATCAAGAAGTACGAGCTGGGCGACGCGCTGGCCGAGACCCGCGAGCGCGAGCTGGCGAAGCGCCAGCAGCGCAAAGAGGCGATCAAAAGGAAGGCCTACAGCGACATACCCGCCGTGGACAAGGCCCTGAAGAAGACGAACTGGGCCGACAAGCTGGACGGCATGCTCCTGCAGGCCCAGATGCCTATATCGGTGGCCAGCTTCGTGATGCTCTCCGGCGTGCTGGCTGCCATGGGCGTGGCGGTCGCCATGCTGTGGCGCAGGCAGTTCGACCCCCTGCTGGCCACGCTGTTCGGCCTGGTCATGGGCGGGGTGCCCTTCATCTACGTCTACTTCAAGGTGAGGGTGCGCATCAAGAAGTTCAACGCGCAGCTTCCCGACGCGCTCGACCTGCTCTCCAGCAGCGTGAAGGCCGGCCAGTCGCTGAACGCCGCCATCCAGAACGTGGCCGACGAGATGCCCGACCCGGTGAGCGACGAGTTCAAGATACTCTCCGATGAGATGGGCTTCGGGGTGGACTTCAACGTGGCCATGCAGAACCTGATGGCGCGCGTCAACACGCCCGACGTGCGCTTCCTCTGCACGGCGCTGATGATACAGAAGGAGACGGGCGGCAACCTCTCCGAGGTGCTGGACGGCCTGCAGAAGACGATCCGCGAGAGGTTCCGCATCCTGGGGCAGGTCAAGACGCTCACCGCGCAGGGGCGGCTCAGCGGCCTGATCGTGGGCGTTCTGCCGCTGGCGCTCTGCGCCTTCCTGTACTCGGCCAACCCCGACTACATGCAGCAGCTCTTCACCACGACGACGGGCCGGTGGCTGGTCGCGGCGGCGCTCGGGCTGCAGCTGATCGGCGTCCTCCTGATTGCCAGGATCGTCAACATCAAGGTGTGACAATGAGCACGACCGACATACTGATCCTTGCCAGCGTTTTCGGCGGCGTGATGGGCGTGTTTGTCGTCGTTGGCGTGCTGGTCCAGCGGCGCTCCGGCGCCAGGGGAACAGACCGCTGGGCAGTGGGCCGCCGCAAGGAGGTGACCTCCGCCCCCCCCGTCGCCACGCAGAAGCGGCGGCGCCGCAAGCGGCCTGCCGGCGAGCCCTGGACGGTGAGGATCGCCCGGCCGCTGGGCGCGCTCTGGCGTCTGGGCGACACCTCTCAGAGCCAGGTGCAGGAGTTGCTCGTGCACGCCGGCATCCGCGAGAAGGGCGCCGTAGAGATCTTCCTGGGCGCCAAGTTCGCCCTCGCCCTGGCGCTGCCGGCGGCGGCGGCCGCCTTCTTCATGTGGCGGGCAAACCACATGGGCGTCCGCATCGACTACCGCAACATGTTCATGGCGGGCACGATCGCCCTCGTCTTCGGGCTGATGGCGCCCATCATGTGGCTGCGCTCCAAGGCGCGCAAGCGCATCGAGCGCATCCGGCTCTCACTGCCCGACGCGCTGGACCTGCTCATCGTGTGCGTGGAGTCCGGGCTGGGCCTGGACGCTGCGCTGGTGCGCATCAGCAACGAGATGGCCGACGTAGCCCCCGAGCTGAGCCAGGAGCTGCAACTGCTGAACCTGGAGATCTCGGCCGGCAAGCCGCGCCAGGAGTGCCTGCGCAACCTCGCGCTGCGCAGCGGCTGCGACGAGGTGGAGGCCCTCACGGCGCGCATCAACCAGGCCGCCAAGTTCGGCACGAACCTGGGCAACTCCCTGCGCATCCACTCCGAGTCCCTGCGTCAGAAGAGGCGCCAGGAGGCCGAGGAGCGCGCCGCCAAGACCTCGGTGAAGCTGCTCTTCCCCCTGGTCTTCTGCATCTTCCCGGCCATATTCGTGGTCATCCTCGGCCCGGCGGTCGTGTCGTTGCTCGAGTACCTCGGCAGCTAGACCCGTGGGCGACACGGCGTCGCCGGAGCCGGCGCATCGCGTGCGCTTCCCCCTCTGTTGACACGCCCTGCCCATACGCGCCGGCGCCCCGGCGGATTCGCGGCGGCCGGCGCCGTTTTTTCCCCCCGGCGATTTCCGGGGCACCGGCTCCCGACGGGGGCGGCGTCGCGGTGGCTGATGGCCGCGCCTTCAGGGCCATAAGTGCTTTCCCGTCCATTGGATGCGACCGCCTGCCCGCCCGCCGGAACGCGCCCTCCCGGGGGCGCCGGGGCGCGCCCCGAACGGCGCCCGGCAGCCCCTGCGGCCACGTCTTGAAACGCCGTTGCGGCATTCTTTAGAGTCACCCTTTGTACGGGTAGATAGGGTCACGCTGTGCGCGCAACGGGAGGAGGAGGTCTATGAGCAGGCAGTCCTTGACGGCGGTCCTGGTGGTGGGTCTTGTGGTTGCGTTCGGATGCACGACGGTGCAGAAGGGCACGGCGGCCGGCGGAGCGGGCGGCGCGGCGGCGGGAGCCACGGTTGGGCACTACGTGGCCAGCGTGGGCAGCGGCCCGGGCGCGCTGGCCGGGCTGGGTCTGGGCGCGGCGGCCGGGGCCATAGCGGCGGACCGCTACTACGGACCGGAGCAGACCGGTGAGGCGGTCGCCGACGAGGAGACCATCAATGAGCTGACCAGGCAGTTGAACGCCCGGGACACCAAGATGGTCGAACTGGAGTCCGCCATCGAGCGGGAGAAGGCCCAGCAGAAGGCCCTCCTTCAGGCCTATGAGAAGGCGCGCAGCGAGCAGCCGAAGCCGCTCCAGGCCAACGTGCCGGCCGGAGTGCCCTCCAGCATCGAGGTGACCGCCCAGGGCGACGCGGTGACGTTCACCATCCTCAGCGAGGTGCTCTTCGCCTCCGGCAAGGCCGACCTGAGCCGGGAAGGCAAGGCGGCACTCGACGCGGCGGCCCGCAGCATCAGGGCCCAGTACCCCGCCGCCGCCATCGAGGTCAAGGGGCACACCGACAACGTGCCCATCCGTTACTCGGGCTACAAGTCGAACTGGGACCTCTCGGTGGCGCGGGCCTTGAGCGTGGTGCGCTACATGACGCAGGCCCATGGGTTCGATCCCTCGCGTTTCAAGACGACCGGATGCGGCGAGACTCGTCCCGTCGCGTCCAATAAGACCGAGGCCGGGCGCCGGAAGAACAGGCGAGCGGAGATAGTCGTCTGGGTCAACAAGCCTTCGTGGTAAGGGCTTGCGAGCAGCGTCGCGGGGCCCCGAGATCCTCCAGACGACCTCCGCCGATGGGACCGCCCGACAAGAGCTGTGCCGCCGCCGGATGGCCACTGCTGCCCGTGCTGGCCCTCCTTCTCTGGGGGGCTGGTTGCCACTATCCCGCCCCCATCCAGACGTATGAGTACGTGACCTCCTACGAGCGCATGAGCGACGGCTACGACCCCATGCTCTCGCTCGCTTACGTGCCCGATGCCACCTCGTTCAGCCGCTACCGGGGCATCGTCGTCGGGGACGTGGGCGTGGGCCGGGGCTGGATCGAGTCCCGCGAGGAGGCCCTTGGCTTTGCCACGTTCTTCCGTGTCATCCTGAAGAGTAAGCTCCAACAGCTCGGCAAGTTCGACATCGTAGCCCTCGGCCCCCCAGGCACGGACGGCGTGGGCCCGCTCGGGGACGACGTGCTGCTGATGGAGGGCATGATCACCCGGTTCCACACCGGCTCGGGCCTGCTGCGCTACCTCAGCTACATGCTCATCTTCCTGCAGGCCGGCGCTACGGACCTCCAGATCGAAGGCCACCTGATCGAACCGGAATCGGGCCGGCTGGTGATGGAATTCGTGGACCGTCGGCGGCACTTCTGCAATACGCCGTTCGGCCCCAACCCGCGCAACTTCCACAAGGGCTTCGCAATGAAGGTCACCGCCACGGAGACAGCGCAGTGCCTGACGGACTTCATCGCCATGCACTACGAGGGGCTCCCCGTCATTGCGGCCGGTGTGCTGCGGCCTGAGCCGCCGGCGAGCACCCACTGAGGAGGCGAGATGGCTGTGCAGCCCGAGACGGCGCCGGTAGCGCTCTGTTCCCTGTCCGTGCAGCAGCGGGTGATAGAGGCCCTCTGCGGGCTGCGCGTGACCGTGATGGGGCTCGGGCTGTTCGGGGGCGGCGAGGGGGCCGTGCGGTTCCTGGCGGCACGGGGCGCCCGCGTCACCGTGACCGATCTGAAGCCGGCCGGCCGGCTGGCGCCCGCCCTGGCGCGGCTGGAGGGGCTGCCCGTCACCTACCGGCTGGGCGAGCACGTCGCGGCGGACTTTGTCGGGGCGGAGCTGGTCGTGGCCAACCCCGCCGTGCCGCGCACCAGCCCCTACCTGCACGCCGCCAGGGAATCCGGCGCTGCCATCACCAGCCCGATGAACCTGTTCCTTGCCCTCTGCCC
>LJUE01000031.1:15970-17649 GCA_001303885.1 Planctomycetes bacterium SM23_32
GCTGCTGCCGTCGGTGGACAGGATCGGGCCGACCGACATCGTCGTGCTGGAGCTGTCGAGCTTCCAGCTCCAGGACGCCGCGGCCCTGCGCTGGTCGCCCCATGTGGCCGTCGCCACGAACGTGACGCCCAACCACCTGGACCGGCACCCGAGCTTCGAGGACTACGCCGATGCCAAACGCGGGATCGTCGCCTGCCAGGGGCCGGACGACTTCGCCGTGCTGAACGCTCGCGACGAGGTGCTCCGCCGCTGGGGCTCAGAGGCAGCGGCCGGCCGCGTGATCTGGTTCGACTCGGAGCCCGAAGGCGGCGAGCTGCCCCAGGGAGTCTGCCTGCTGCGGGACAGGCTCGTGTGGCGCTCGGGCAGGACTCACGAGGTCCTCTGCCTGCGGGAGGACATCCCGCTGCTGGGCATGCACAACGTGGAGAACGCTATGGCGGCGGCCGCCGCCGCCCGATGCCTGGGGGCAAGCGGGGCCGACATCCGCGAGGCGTTGGCCAGCTTCGTCGGGCTGGAGCACAGGCTGGAGCCGGTGGGCACGTTCGCCGGCGTGCACTATTACAACGACTCCTACAGCACCACCCCCGCCTCTGGCACGGCCGCCGTGGGGAGCTTCAGCGGGCCGATCACGCTGATCGCCGGGGGCTACGACAAGCGGCTGGACCTTGCCTCACTGGCGCGGGCGGCCGCCGCCCGCGTGGAGGTGCTGGTCACCCTCGGGCAGACCGGCCCGTTCCTGGCCCGCGCGACGCGCCGGGAGGGCCTGCGCCTGGGCCGGAGCGTGCTGGTCAGGGAGGCCGGCAGCCTGGAGGAGGCAGTGCGGTGCGCCGCGCGGCTGTCCATGCCGGGCTCGGCCGTAGTCTTCTCGCCGGGCTGCGCCAGCTACGACATGTTCGAGAACTACGACCACCGCGGCAAGGTCTTCAAGGAGCTGGTGCGCAGTTGGGCGGGGGCGCCGGGGCGCGCCCGCAAGGGGGCCTGAGAGGGGGGGACGCGCTGCCGTGCGGGTAATACACTTGCGTAGTTAGCACTAGTCTGCTATACTCGTTTCCTGCGATGTGGTGAACATCTGACCGTGTTTCCGCTACTCAGGCCAAGTCGCAGTGAGGAGGTGACGGTTCGGCTAATGGCGAAAGTTGTGCTGCATCCTGATGAGCCGGTGAAGGATGCCTTGCGGCGCTTTAAGAAGCTGTGCGATCGCGAGGGCATCGTGAATCGCAGCAAGCGCGTGTCGCGCTACGAGAAGCCGTCCGCGCGGCGCCGCCGGCAGAAGAACGAGCGGCTGAAGACCATCCGCAAGGGCCAGAAGTCCCAGCGCTGATCTTCGGGCCGCAGTGGCGCTTCCAGCGGCCTGCCCCGATGGGGCGGGCCGCTTCTGTTTAGGGACGGCAAGCCGGAGCACCGTTCAGTAGCCGCCGGCGCGCGAGGTCAGGAACCGCGCCAGCGTCACGTCCAGCCGCTCCCCCGTGCACGCCATCACGTAGTCGGCCTGCTGCGCCAGGCACGCCCTCTCCACCTCCTCGCCGAAGCGCCGGAAGGCCTCCAGATAGCTGCTGCGCACCTGCCGCGCGCTGGTCAGCAGCTCTCCGCCGCTCTCCATGTCCTCGAAGCGCACGTTGCCGTCGAAGGGGAACTCGCGCTCGGCCGGGTCAACCACGTGCACCAGCACCAGCGAGTGG
>LJUE01000232.1 GCA_001303885.1 Planctomycetes bacterium SM23_32
GCGCCCGCATGGCCGCCCGCGCCAGGATCGAGGCCCTCAGGCACCCGCCCGTCACGCACGTCCTCATAGACAACACGCAGGAGCCGGCCGAGGCGCCGCCGCCCATTGAGGTGCTCGAAGACCCGTCGGTGCTCCGGCCGCCCGGCACGCCGCCGGCCCTGCACGCCGAGGGCAACCGCATCATCGGCCCGGACGGCCGGACCGTGCGGCTGCGCGGCGTCAACATCGCCAGCCTGGAGTGGACGGACGAGGGCGAGAATGTCCTGCGCTCGCTCGAGGTGGCCATTGACGACTGGGGGACCAACGTCGTCCGCGTCCCGCTGAGCCAGGACCGATGGTTCGGCCGGTCGCCCACCCAGCAGGACGGCGGGGCGGGCTACCGCGCTATCGTTGACGCCATGGTGGCCGGCGCCGCCGAGCGGGGCGCCTACATCCTGCTCGACCTGCACTGGAGCAACGCCGGCGCCCGGGGGCGGTTCGCCGGCCAGCACCAGATGCCCGACAGAGGGTCCCTGCACTTCTGGGAAGCACTCGGACAGCGCTACGCCAACCACCCCGCCGTGCTCATGGGCCTCTACAACGAGCCGCACAGCGTGAGCTGGGACGTCTGGCTCAACGGCGGCGAAGTGGAGGAGAAGGTCGAATCCCAGACCAGGCACGACCCCACCAAGCCGCTCCAGCGCATCAGGACCAACGTGCGCTACCGGGCCGTCGGCCATCAGGAGCTCTACGACGCCGTGCGGGCCGCCGGCGCCGCGGAGAATCTGATCGTGGCCGGCGGATTGGACTGGGGCTATGACCTGGCCGGCGTGCTCACGGGCTACGCGATCCGCGGCCGGGACGTCGTCTACGACAGCCACGTCTACCCCGGCAAGGACTGGAAGCCGGAGCTAAGCTGGGAGAACGCCTTCCTCACGCCGAGCCAGCAGGTGCCGGTGCTGATCGGCGAATGGGGCGGGGGCGGCTGGCGCAGGGAGGGCCAGGAGGAGTTCCTGCCGCGCATGGTGGAGTGCCTGCGCGAGAACGGGCAGCTTTCGTGGACTGCCTGGGACTTCCATCCCACGGCCGGCCCGACGCTCATCCGCAGCTGGGACTATGAACCGACCGAGTTCGGCCAGGTCGTTTTCGACGAGCTCCAATCCGGGGCCGAGAGGCCCGAGGCGGCGCCCGAGGGCTGACGCCGCGCCGGCTCGCCGGCCTTGATGGATGCGCGCCGAGGTGCCCGGCCGGCAGCCGTAGGCTTGACCTGGGCTGCCGCTGCAAGCTATCATGCCCTGTGTGTCCCCCCGGGAAGTCCTGCCGCTCGCCCAAGAGCCGCGCCCGGGGGATCGTTGATCCATTTGCCCGTGGGAGTGCAGACATGCGGAAGGCATGGCGCACGCTGGCCGTCGCGGCGTTGGCCGTCGTTCTTAGCTGTTCGGTGGGGTGCACCTATCTCGTGCACAGGTCCGAGGACGCGCTGGACATCGTGGACATAGGCTTCACCTTCACCACGAAGCCGATGATCGGCCTCTACTGGAACAGCCTGGACATCTTCCCGGTCGGCTACAGCCACATTGACGGCTACTTCTTCGGGTGGGGCGGGGGGCAGCTGGGCTTCACCCGCCACTACGACAAGTGCTACGGGTTCGGCTACGCCTACCAGGAGATAGCCTGGGGCGACGAGTTCGACGTGGACGACCCGGAGACCATCAACATCAACTACGCCGGCATCCTGGGCTACGTGCTGCCGCCCTACAAGCACGACCCGGCCTACAGCCCGGCCTGCGTGCACTTCTTCCCGCACATCGGCTTTGTCGGACTGGTCTGGAACGCCCGCTACATGGAGATGGTGGACTTCGTGCTGAGCTGGACCCTGTTCGACCTGGCCGGCGACGACGGCGTGGAAGTGGGCCACTGGATCTGGAACAAGTGACGGGGCGGCGCCGTGGCCTGCCGCGTGCGTCTTGAGACGAACGTACTGGGGCGCGCCGAGATCAAGGGGCAACACGATGGTGAACCGGGGGCTTTGCCCGGTGTGCGGGGACCTCGTGCTCGCCGAGCGCGAGGAACGCGACGGGCGCGTCCTGCTGGTCAAGCACTGCCCACGCTGCGGGCGCAGCGAGGTGCTCGTGTCCTCCGACGCGGAGCGTTACCGCGCCAAACGCGGGCTGGACGCCGAGCACGAGGAGCCGCGGGGCTGCGCGCTGAACTGCCTGACCTGCACACGCAAGAAGAGCCCGGGCTTCGTCTTCGTTGACATCACGAACCGCTGCAACGCGAACTGCCCCATCTGCATCAACAACACGCCGGCGATGGGGTTCCTCTTCGAGCCGCCCCTGGATTACTTTGAGAAGGTCTTCCGCTTCTGCGCCAGCCTCGATCCCAAACCGGCCGTCCAGCTCTTCGGCGGGGAGCCGACCGTCCGGCGCGACCTGCTGGACATCATCGCCATGGCCCGCTCCTACGGGCTGCCCACGCGCGTCGTGACCAACGGGCTGCGGCTGGCCGACGAGGACTACTGCCGCCGGCTGGTAGAGAGCCGGGCCACCGTGCTCATCGCCTATGACGGAGCCAACCCCCGCATCTACGGCGTGCTGCGCGGCAACGAGAAGTACCTCGAGACCAAGCGGCAGGCCCTGGACAACCTGCGCAAGCTGGGCGCGCGCAAGGTGGCCCTGATGACCTGCGTCGCATGGGGATTCAACGACGAGGAGATGCCGGAACTCCTTCGCTTCTGCCACGACCGCCGCGACTTCATCCGCGGCGTCTATTTCATGCCGCTCGCCGAGACGTGGTCGCCTGAGGTGCTTGACCTCCACCCCCCGCGCATGACGACCGAAGACATCGAGCACATGGTCGCCGCCTGCTATCCTGACACGCCGGTGAGCTTCGTGCCTGCCGGCGTCATCGGCGGCCTGCATTCATTGCTCGGGGTCCTCACGGACAAGCGGCCCCCCTTCGCGGGCGCCCACCCGAACTGCGAGAGCATGTACCTGCTGCTGTCCGACGGCGAGCGCTACCTGCCCGTGGAGCATTTCCTGAAAGGCTCCATCAACGACGCCTTCGCAGACCTGATCAAGGTCAACGAGCGGTTCGCCGCGCTCAGAGGGGGGCAGGGCAAGCCGCGCGGCCTGCGCGGCGCCTACCTGCGCCTGCGGGCGCTGCTGGCGCTGACAGGCCTGGCCAGGCGGCACCTGCGCGTCGCTGCCCTCATGCACGGGCGCGGACTCGGCAAGGTCTGGCACACCGTCCGCCTGCTGGCCGGCCTGCTCACCGGCGGCCGCAGCGGCGAACTCGCCCGCCGCCACACCCGCTGGGGCGACGTGTTCCAGATTGGAACGCTGCCCGAACGCGTTCGCCTTCTACGACCCCGACGCCGACCAGGTCCACACTGTGCCGGTCTGCGCATGGGACCGGTTCAAGACGCCCGTTATGCGCCGCATCGCCGACCACTACGCGGGCCGCCAAGCGGAAGTGGCCTCCGAGGCGTAGCCGTCCACCCGTCGTCCCCCACCGCCCGAAGGGCTCTGGCGCGCACAGGTTGGCACGGGCCCCGCCGTGTGCTATAGTTGGGCCTCTCCGGGCCTGGGTGGGCGCCGGCGAACTCGTGGGTGGCGGGCATGAGGCGGTTCGACTTCGAAAGGGTGCTGCTGGTGGGCAACCCGACCAGCGGCAGCCGCAAGGTAGGCCGCTGGTTCGACGCCGTGGCGCAGGAGTTCAACCGGGCCGGCTTCTGGGTCGAGGAACTGGTCACGCAGTTCGCCGGCCACGGGCGCCAGAGCGCCAACAGCCACGGCTGCCGCCACGCCCTCGTGGTCGCTTTCGGGGGCGACGGCACCTTCAACGAGGTGCTCAACGGGGCCGACCTGGAGAGCAGCACGCTCGCCGTCATACCGGCCGGCACGGGCAACGTGCTGGCCAACGAGCTGGGCATGGCGGGGCACCCCCTGCGGGCCGTGCGGCAGCTCCTGCGCGGTCGGCTGGTGCGGCTCGACGTGGGGCTCTGCAATGGGCGGCGCTTCATCTGCATCTTCGGCGCCGGGCTGGACGCCGCCGTGGTGCGCATGGTGCACGCCCGGCGCGGCCGGCGGCTCACACAACTCCACTACGTGCCCCACGCAGTCCGCGCCGCGCTGGAGCGCGTGCCGTGGCGGATCGCCGTCGAGACCCACGGCGAGGTGCTGGCCGAGGAGCTCGACCAGGTGAACGTGGGCAACACGCACAGCTACGGCGGACCGATGGAGATGACGCCGGCGGCCGGACCGGCGGACGGGCTGCTGGACGTCATGTGCATGCCCCGGCTCGGGCTGGCCGACGTGGCACGACTGACGGCCTGCGGATTCCTGCGCTCGCTGCACCGGATGCCCGCCGTGGCCTACGAGCGCGCCGTGCGGGTGAGGGTGACGGCGGCCCGCGACGACGTGCCTTACCAGATAGACGGGGAGGCCGCCGGGGTGCTGCCGGCGGAGCTCAGCATCGAGCCGCGCGCGGCACGGCTGCTCGTGCCGGCCGCGTTCCGGCCGCGGCGCGCGTTGCCGCTGCTTCGGTGACCAGGGGGAGGGGGCCGTGGACTGGGAGCGATTCGACTGGCTGCTCGACGCCGCGCTGGAGGAGGACGCCGCGCGGCGCGACCTGACGACCAGCGCCCTGGTGGCCGATGACGCCCGGGCCGAGGCGCGCGTGCGTGCCGGGGAGGCGGGCGTGGTCTGCGGGCTGCCCCTGGCCGAACGGCTCGCCGCCCGGTTCGACGACCGGATCGCCTTCGAACAGGTCGCCGACGACGGTGACCCCGTCGTTCCCGGCGACGTAGTGGCCCTGCTGCGGGGGCCGGCCGCGTCCATGCTGAGCATCGAGCGGACCATGCTGAACTTCCTGCAGCGCCTCAGCGGCGTAGCCACGATGACGGCGCGGTTCGTGGCGCGCGTGGCGGGAACGGGCGCCCGCATCTACGACACGCGCAAGACCACGCCCGGCTGGCGGGAGCTGGAGAAGTACGCCGTCCGCTGCGGCGGCGGGTGCAACCACCGTATGGACCTGGAGGGTCTGGCCCTCATTAAGGACAACCACCTGGCCCTGGGCGCCGGCGGCCGCGAAGTGATCGGGGCCGCCGTCGGGAAGCTGCGCGCGGACCGACCCGACGTGCAGGTCGAGGTGGAAGTCGAGGACCCGTCCCGTCTGGGGGCCGCGCTCGCCGCCCGGCCGGACATCATCATGCTGGACAACATGAGCCCGGAGCAGGTGCGCGACGCCGTAGCGCTGATCCGCGCACACGCAGACGCCGGGCAACCGCAGATCGAGGCGAGCGGGTCCGTAACGCTCGACAACGTGGCAGACTACGCGGCCGCGGGCGTGGACAGGATATCGGTCGGTGCACTCACCCACTCGGCCCCCGCCCTGGACCTGTCGCTGGACGTCGCGCCCGAGGGCAGGTGAGCCCCGCCGTCAGGCCAGGGCCTGCTGTGCGGCCCGGAGGGCCACGGCGGGCTCGAACGCGCAGCCCAGCTCCGCCAGTGCCCTCTCGAGGGTGCCGATGCCGACCAGCAGGTCCTCCTCGCTGACGTAGCCCATGTGGCCGATGCGGAAGATCTTGCCCTTGAGATGCCCCTGGCCGTCCGCCATCGTCACGCCGTACTGGTCGCGCATCAGGTTCACCAGGGCGGTGGTGTTCACCCCGTCCGGTCCGTAGGCCGCCGTCACGCCG
>LJUE01000032.1 GCA_001303885.1 Planctomycetes bacterium SM23_32
ATCGCCGAGAAGCGGCTCTCGGCGATCACGCTGCCGTCCACCTCGTGGCCGGCCTGATCCACCGCGGTGTAGTCGAACTTGGCCATCAAGCGCTGGCCTCCGCGCTCACGCGCTCGTCCTTGGTGACCCGAAGCACCTCCTCGACCGTGGTGCGGCCCCCCAGCACGTGCCGCCAGCCGTCCTGTCGCAGGCTCAGCATGCCCTCGGCCAGCGCCTGGCGGCGTATCTGGCGGGCCGAGGCCCGCTGCAGCACGAGGCTGCGAATCGGCTCGCTGATGGGCATCAGCTCGAAGACGCCCGTGCGGCCGCGGTATCCGGTCCCCTGGCATTCCCGGCATCCGGCGCCGCGGTGCAGCTCTTCAGGCACTTCGCTGCCGAACGCGCCGCGCAGCGCCTCCCGCTCGGCCGGCCGGTAGCTCTCGGCGCAGGCCGGGCAGATCAGGCGCACCAGCCGCTGGGCCAGCACGGTCTCCAGGGACGAGGCCACCAGGTAGGGCTCCACGCCCATGTCCACCAGGCGCGTCACGGCGCCCGGTGCGTCGTTGGTGTGCAAGGTCGAGAAGACGAGGTGGCCGGTCAGCGAGGCATGGACGGCGATCTCGGCCGTCTCCTGGTCGCGGATCTCCCCGACCAGTATCACGTCCGGGTCGTGGCGCAGCATGGAGCGCAGTCCGCGGGCGAACGTCAGCCCCGCCTTAGTCGAGACCTGGATCTGGTTGATGCCGCGCAGGTGATACTCGATGGGGTCCTCGATGGTGATGATCTTGCGGCTGACGTCGTTGATGCGGGAAAGCGCCGCGTAGAGGGTGGTCGTCTTGCCGCTGCCGGTGGGCCCGGTGACCAGGACGATCCCGTGGGGCAGCTCGCAGACGCGGGCCAGGGCGTCGCGGTCCTCCGGCGACATCCCCAGGGCTTCCAGGCCCAGCAGCGCCGTGCTGCGGTCCAGCAGGCGCAGCACCACCGCCTCGCCGTGCAGCATGGGGATCACCGAGACGCGGACGTCTATGTCCCGCCCGCCGATCATCAGCTTGATGCGCCCGTCCTGGGGGACGCGCTTCTCGGCGATGTCCAGCCGGCTCAGGATCTTCAGCCGGGAGACGATGGCCGCCTGGAATCGCCTGACCTCCGCCGGGATGGCCGCCTCCTGGAGCACGCCGTCTACGCGATAGCGCACGCGCAGCTCGTCCTCGAACGGCTCGAAGTGTACGTCGGTCGCCCTCAGCCCAATCGCCTCGGTCAGCACCTGGTTGACGAAGCGGATTATCGAGGCATCCTCGGCCTCCTCCGAGAGGTCAACCGACTCGTCCGCCTCGTGAACGACCTGAATGCCCCCCTCGCCGGCGTCCAAGACCAGCGACTGGACGGTGTCCGCGCCGACGCCCAGCAGCTCCCTGGCGCAGCGCGCGATGTCGGGGGCCGGGGCAAGGGCCGGCCGCACCTCCCGGCCGGTTGCCAGGCGGAGCTCGTCCAGCCCCGAGGTGTCGAAGAGCCGGCTCGTGGCCACCAGCACGGCGCCGTCCTGCTGCCTGAGCGGCAGCACGCAGTGCTTCAGCAAGAGCCTGGCGGGGAATTCCTGCAGGAGCTGCCGGTCCACGTCCGCCGGGTCCAGCACCACGTAAGGCACGCCGAACGCCTCGGCCAGGTAGGGCAGCACCTGGTCCTGGGGAGGGCCGGCGTCGGCAAGCGCCTGGTCAAGCGGGATGCCCTCCGCCTGCATGCGGCGCACTCTGGAGCGCGCCGCTTCGTCCAGCAGGCGGTCCTGCACCATCGTGTCCACTATGTCCTTCATGAGCCGCGCCCACCCGCTGAGGGAGGCGGGGCGCCTCGTGGCGCCCCGCCGGCATCAGAGAGGGTAAAACGTCACTCGAGCAGCCCCATGAGCACGAGCTGTGCCTCCTGCTTGACGGAAAGCACCTCTCGGAGGTTCTCCTGGGCCTTGGCCAGTTCCTGCCGGGCCTTCTCGCGCGCCTCGCGGTATGCGGAGAGGCTCTCCTTCACCTGGGCGGCGGTAGCAGTCTCGTCATTGAGGACGGCCCTGAGGCTGTCGGCCGCCTTCTCGACGGCGCTCTGTTCGCCTTGCTGTTCGGGGGCCGGGCCACGACGCCCGCCACCCCTGCGGCCGCCGAACAGGAAGCCCACGCCGCCCCCGCCCGCCTGGCGCGCAAGCGTCTGCACCTTCTCCAGGCGGGGAGCGATGATCGCCCACTCCTCGTCGTCGGCCCCCAGGGTCTCCTTCATGCGCTCCATCATGCGCTGGCGCATCTGCTCGGGGTCCCCTCCCCACTGACGTCCGCCGCCCTGTCCGCCTTGCTGGGCCAGCGCCAGGCCGGCGCAAGCCGTCACGGCAACGACCAACAACGCTGCGAGTCCTGCGACCTTCCATCGAGACATCGCCTGCCCCCCTTCAGAAGACACGTGCCCGCGCCCCCCGATGCGACCGTCGCCCGGGCGGACGCGCGGCTATTCCGTTCACCCTTGGTAGTTCCATCGGGACGGTGCTTTCTTCCACGTTTTCCTGCGAGCGACCGGCGCTGTGGCCCTCATCCTCCGTTGGAAGGGCCGGGCAGCCAGCCTGGCAGGTGGGCGCGTGGGCTGAACGCCAACAGGCACGGGGCCCGACGGGCAGAGGCACAGCCTGTCACTCCTCAGCGGGCGGGCCGGGAGGCGCCCACGGCGGTCCTTCGGGGCCGTCCGGGTGCGGCGAGGGGCCGCGCCCGTCCATGCGCGGGGACCCGCCTCGGCGGGGCCGCCTTCCGCGGTGTTCGCGCATGTTCTCCTGCATGCGCTCGTACTTCTCGCGCTGATCCGGTGTCAGCATCTCCTTGGTGCGCGCGACACCTTCCTGAAAGGCCGCCCCCCTCTGCTCGCTCAGCAGACGGAGCTTGCGTTCGTACTCGTCGAGGACCTGCTCATAGCGCTGCCGCTGTTCATCGGTGAGCAGCTGGCGCAGGGCCTCATCGCGCTCCGTGGCCAGCATGCCGCGCTGCTCGCCGTGCGTCCTGTGGACCTGGCCCATGACGTCGGACCAGATGGCCCGCATCTGTTCCTGCTGCTGGGGGCTGAGGTCCAGCTCCTCGGTCAGCCAGGATCCTCGACGCGGCGGGTGCTTCGTGCGCGCCGTCAGCCGGCCCAGCGTCGCGCCAGCGGCGAACACGAGCGCGAACGACAGCAGCAACGCTATCCTCGTCCTGGTCACAGTCCGTTCTCCCGCGACAGGTCACTGACGAGCCAGAGGGCGGTGGCCTCCTCTGCGCTGGCCTGCGCAAGCTCGGGGTCGAGGGTGACGGCCGCCACCTCCCATTCCGCCAGCGGGCCTGCCGACGCCGCCCCGTCCGGGCGTCCGGTCAGGAGCCAGGCCCCGCAGACCACCAGCAGAGCGGCCGCTGCCAGCGAGACGGCGCGGCAGATGCGGATGATGCCGCGTTCGCGCGCCGGCACGAGGGCCTCGTGCAGCCGCCCGGCCATGTCCTCGGGCATCGCGGGGGCCCGCGCCGACTGGAGAAGCCGGGACACCGCCCGGAGCCGCTCCAGCTCCGCCGCGCACGCCGGGCAGCCGGCCACGTGCTCCTGGACCTCGCGGCGGCGCTCCGGCGGCAGTTCGCCGTCGTGGTAGGCCGCCAACCGGCTCTGATAGGTGCATCCGCCCATCTTCGCCTCTCCTGCCGGGTCTCCTCAGGGAAGGTAGTCGCGCAAGAGGTCCTTCAGTTCCTGCCGGGCGCGGTGCAGGCGCGACTCCACGGTCCCCTGCGGCACGCCCAGCACCTCGGCCATCTCAGCATAGGACATCCCGTCGTACTCCCGCAATACAACCACCTGGCGATGGTCGGCCGAAAGGCGGCCCAGCGCCCGGCGAACGTCCAGGCGCCTGTCAGACGCCTCCCTCACGCCTCCGCCACGCCCGGGGGCCGCGTGATCGCCGTTCGCCAGCCACGTCTCCCGGCTGCGACTCCGCCGACGATGATGCCGGGCCGCCTGGCGCATCAGTATGCTCGTCAGCCAGGTCTTCACGCTGGAGCGTCCCTCGAACTTCCGTATGTGCTCGAAGGCGCCCAACAGCGTCTCCTGCACCACGTCTTCGGCGTCCACAGTGCCGCCCACCAGCGAGAACGCCAGCCGGAACAGGCGCTGCGCATGCCGGTCGGTCAGCTCGTGGAACGCCGCGTCGTCGCCGGCCTGCGCCTCGGCCAGCAGGTCTTCGTCGCTCATGTCCGGGCGGCACGGCTCTGCCGCCCTCTCATCTTCCATAGTTGCGCAAGACCTCTGTTTTCTTCCACCAAACCGGCCCGGAGGATATCGAAGGCCCGTGGCGGGCGGCCGGATCAGCAGGCTAGTAGACCCCCTCGGCAGGACGGAGGCAAGCGCCCCGCCGGTCTGCCGCTGTCACGGACGCGCGCTTGACGGCCGTGCATGGGGCGGTAGGCTGTTGGCTGGGCAACGAGGGCGCCCACCGCCCGGCGGCGTGCTTCGGGGTGTTTCACGCGAGGGCCGCTTTGTCTGCCGGCGGGGCTCAGAGTGGGCCGTGTGCCATTCCGGCGCGGCGGCTCAACGTCTGTCAGGGAGGAGGCGGCGGATGGTTGCCAGGAAGCGAAGGGGTTTCCGCCTGAGGGACTTCCGGGGCGTGAATCCCGAGCAGGTGGCGAAACTGGAAGCGCAAGGGATCAGGTACACCGAGCAGCTCCTCGCGGCGGGGGGGACGCACGGGGACCGCGCAGCACTCGCGGCGAAGGCGGGGGTCCCCGAGTCGGTCGTGTTGGAGCTGGTGAGGCTGTCGGACCTGGCACGGCTTCCCGGCGTGAAGGGCATCCGTGCGCGGCTGTACTATGACGCGGGCGTGGACAGCATCGAGAGGATGGCAGCGTGGGAACCGCAGGCGCTGCTCAGGATGCTCGGCGACTACGTCGAGCGGACGGGGTTCGACGGCATCGCGCCCTTGCCCAAGGAGGTGCAATCGTGCGTGGCCCGGGCCAGAGGCCTGCCCAGGATCGTGGAGTACTGAATGGGACACGCCGTCGAGATCGTTGACGTGGACTGCGCGAACGCAGACGCCTGCCGGTACTGCGGAGCAAACCGGCTGGGACATGAGCGCAAGCGGGAATGGGTGCAGCAGTGCCTGCCCCACGGGCTGCGCTATAGGAACGCCGTGGATGCCGCCACCGGCAAGGTCGCGGGCATGATCGAGTACATGCCCGGCGAGTTCGCCTGGCGGGCGGTCGAGGCGAGCAACTACATGGTGATCCACTGCGTTCACGTGCCGAGCAGATGGGCCGGACGCGGGATCGGATCCTCGCTGATCGGGCAGTGCGTGGACGACGCCAGGAAGCATGGAATGACCGGCGTCGTCGCACTCGCGACGAGCAGAGGATGGTGCGCGGACAGCAGGATCTACCTGAGGAACGGCTTCGAGGTGGCCGACCGGGCGGCGCCGGCCTTTGAGCTGATGGTGAGGAAGGTGCGCCCGGGCGCGCCGGCCGGATTCGGCGATTGGGAAGGGCGACTGCGGGAGCTGGGCCCCGGCGTCTACCTGTACAACTCCAAGCAGTGCCCCTTTATGAGGGGCGGGAGAAACCGTGCGCGCATGGAGTGGCTCAAGTCCCAGTACGGGCTGGACGCTCACGTGATCGAGGTCCAAGATCACACGCAGGCGCAGGCGAACCCGTGCGTGTGGGGCACCTCCGGGGTGATCTGCAACGGGGAGATCGTCAACTACGTGCGCGGCGGCGACGGCGCCCTGCGCAAGGCCCTCGGCAGGATGGGGGGATAGCCACGGGCCGGGCCGCCGACATCCCCCGGCCCTTGACGCGGGCGCGCCGGGCGGTAGGCTGCTGGCCGCGCAATCAGAGCCCCCGTGCGGCGGCAGACGCGACGGGGAAAGGAGCGGGTGGGCGATGAGGACGAGTTTCCCGTGCCGGTTCCACACCGAAGGCAACCGGATCCTCGACCCGGCCGGCAACGTGACGGTCTTCCGCGGGCTGAACGTCGTGGACCCCGTCCTCCAGGCCTCTGCCGAGGCCCCAGAGCTGGGGACGTGGGAGGAGGCCTATTACGCGGAGGTCAGCCGGTGGGGGGCCGACATCGTGAGGGTCCCCCTGGGTCCACTGCCGTGGCGGCATAACGGGGTGCGGCGGCTGGCAGTGCTCGACCGGACCCTCGACTGGATCGGGGGGCTGGGCATGTACGCCATCCTCGACTTCCACTCCATCGGCTTTCCCCCGGACGGCCACTACGCGGACACCGGCTACGGGCCGGATGCGCACGCGACCGACGAGGAGGAGATGCGCGAGTTCTGGCAGACGCTCTCCGCGCGCTATGCCGACAACCACGTGGTGGCGTTCTACGAGCTGTTCAACGAGCCCGTGGCCGAGGGGCGCAAGGGCACGGAGGGCGACTGGCGCCGCTGGCGCGCGTTCTGCGAAGGGATCGTTGACGTTATCCGGGCGAACGACACTCAGAAGCCCGTCATCGTCGGCGGCCTGGACTTCGCCCACGATCTCTCGTTTGTCCCGGCGCAGCCTGTCGAGAGGCCCGACGTCGTCTACGCCACCCACGTCTACCCCGAGAGGACGGGCGGCTGGGACGAGCGTTTCGGCCGGACGGCCGAGCAGCATCCCGTGTTCTGCACGGAGCTGGGCTTCGTGCTCGATCCGGCCGGCTTCGACGCCTCCTACGCCCTGGAGACGCTGTACGGGCCCGAAGGTCGCTTCCGCAGCGAACTCATGACCTACCTGGAGGGGAGAAGGATCAGCTGGACTGCCTGGTGTTTCGTGGTGCAGTGGGGGCCCGGGCTCCTGGCGGGCCGGGGCTACGCGCCCAACCAGGCAGGCGCCTTTTTCAGGGAGCAGTTGCTTTTGCACCGGAGCCGGTAGAGCCCCGCGGACTCGCGCGCGGCGGGGCGGGACCGGATCGAAGGAGCCGACAGATGTCCGAGTTGCTCGCACTACACGGCGGCAGACGCACCGTGCCGGAAGGCTTCATCAAGCCCTGGCCGCACGTGACGGAGGCCGACCGCCGGGCCGTCCTGGCCGTGCTCGAGGCAGCCCGGATTGCCGACCAGCAGCGCGTCCAAGCGGAGGGGCTGGCGCGGGAGTGGGCCGACTACGTGGGCGTGAAGCACTGCATCCCCGTCAACAGCGGCACGGCGGCCCTGCACATGTGCGTGGCCGGCCTGGGGATCGGGCCGGGCGACGAGGTGATAGTGCCCGCTTTCACCTTCTGGGCGAGCGCCGCCGCCGTGCTCCACCACAACGCGATCCCCGTCTTCGTTGACATAGACCCGCGCACCTACTGCATTGACCCCGCCCTCATCGAGGCCGCCGTCACTGACCGCACACGGGCCGTCATGCCGGTGCACATCCACGGCATGCCCGCTGACATGGACCCGATCCTCGAGATCGCCGCACGGCATGGCCTGGCCGTGATCGAGGACGTGGCCCAGGCGCACGGGGCGCGCTACAAGGGCCGCCTGTGCGGGTCAATGGGCGACGCGGCGGGCTACAGCACGCAGGCGACCAAGACGCTCAGCAGCGGCTGCCAGGGCGGGCTGTTCACTACCGACGACGACGAGGTCCACGAGCGGGCCGCCCTGCTCCAGTACTTCGGCGAGCGCGTCGTGCCCGGCCGCGAGCGCCAGGATCAGCAGTACAACGCCCAGGGGCTCGGCTGGATGTACCGCGGCGACATGCTCAGCCAGGCCTTCGTGCGCAGCCAGCTGAAACGGCTGGACGAGAACAACGCGCTCCGCGCCATGAACTGCCGGTTCCTCACCGATCACCTGAGCGATGTGCCGGGCATCCAGACGCCCTTCGTGCCCGACGAGTGCGAGCACGTCTACTACAACTATGTGGTCGGCTTCGACCCGGCGCCGCTCGGCCTGGAGGTCTCCCCCCGCGCCCTCAGGGAGAGGGTCCAGGCAGCCCTCGAAGCGGAGGGGGTGCCCGTGGGGCAGTGGCAGCGACGGTCCGTGCCGGCGCAGGACGTCTTCCAGCGGCGCGTGGGCTACGGCGGCGGCTGCCCGTGGGTGTGCCGGGCTTCGGAGGTCACCTACAACATCGAGGACTACGCGCACGCCAACGCGTTCCTCGATGCGCACTGCTACGTGTTCGACGTGAACCCGCCGAACGGCCTGGAGCTGATGGGCATGTACGTCGAGGCGTTCCGGAAGGTGATGGCCGGGCTCGACCAGCTCCTCGACTGAGCGGCGCCCGCGCGCGAACGAACTCGGTGTCAGCATGAGTGACGGGGCCTGAACGCAGCTCCGGGATGGCCTGCCCTGGTCCGAAAGCGAGGTCCCCATGAAGATCGGATGGGCTCACTGTGACATCACTCCCGACCGGCCCACCTGCCTGAGCGGGCAGTTCTACGTGCGCGTCTCGCAAGGCGTGAACGACCCGATCACGGCCACGGCCCTCGCCATCGAGGGCACGGCGCACGACGGTTCGCCGGACTGCGCCATCATCGTGTCCTGCGACCTCGTCGGCGTGCCTGCCCACCTGCAGCAGAGCGTGCGCGACGCCGTGCAAGCGCGCTTGCCGGGCGTGGACGTTCGGAAGGTGTTCCTGCACGCCACGCACACGCACGACGCTCCTGAGATGACGGAGGGCTTCTATCCGCCTGCGCCACCCGGGGTGATGACGTCGAGCGAGTATGCCGACTTCTTCGCCTCGCGCGTGGCGGACGCCGTCGTGCGGGCCTGGGAGGGCCGCCGGCTGGGCGGCATCAGCCGGGCGTACGGCCATGCGGTGGTCGGCCACAACCGTCGCGCCGTGTACCTGGACGGTTCGGCGAGGATGTACGGCGAGACGGCCGTCGGCGGCTTCTCGCACATCGAGGGCTACGAGGACCACGGCATTGATATGCTCTTCACCTGGGGCCCCCATGGCGCCCTGACCGGCACGGTCCTGAATCTGGCCTGCCCGTCTCAGGTGGCCGAGCATCTGAGGCAGATATCGGCCGATTTCTGGCACGAGGTCCGCGTCGAGTTGCGCAGGCGGTACGGCGAGGCTCTGTTCGTGCTGCCCCAGTGTGCGCCCGCCGGCGACCAGTCCCCGCACTTCCTTCTGTACGGGCGCGAAGAGGCGGAGATGCGTGAGCGGCGGGGCGTCTCGGAGCGACAGGAGATCGCCCGCCGCATCGCACGGGCCGTAGACGACCTGTTCGAGCTGGCGCCCGACTCCGTCGAGGAGGATGGGCCTGTGTGCCACGTGGTCAAGACGGTCGATCTTCGGGTCCGTCTCGTCACGGACGATGAAGCAGCGACGGCGCGGGCAGAGATCGAGCGCCTGGAAGCCGAGGAGCCGGCCGACGACCGGGCCGCGTCAATGAACTGGGTCCAGCGCGTTCGCCATCGCCGCGTCCTTGAGCGCTACGAGGAGCAGCAGCCCACCTCGTCCCTGCCCGTTGAGCTGCACGTGGTGCGCCTTGGTGACGCAGTGATGGCCACCAATCCGTTCGAGCTGTTCCTGGACTTCGGCCTGCGCATCAAGGCGCGCAGCCGGGCGGCGCAGACAATGCTGGTGCAGCTCGCCTGCGACACCTGCGGGTATCTGCCCACGGATCGGGCGGTGCGGGCCAGGAGCTACGGCGCCGAGGTCGCCAGCAACAACGTGGGGCCGGAAGGTGGCCAGGTGCTGGTTGAGGAAACCGTGCGCACCATCAACGCCCTGTGGCAGGGCCGGTGAAGCGCATCGGCCCCGGCCGGCGCAGAGGCCAGCCGGCGCGCCGGGCGGCGTCTACCCCAGCACCGGGTAATGCGTCCGCGGCTCGTCCATGTCAACCCACGGCAGGTCGCCGTGGGTCAGCACTTCGGGGCTGCCATAGAGTTCCCTGATCGCGTCCCGTTCGTGCCAGCGCCCCGCCACGTCGCCCCAGGCCATGAACCACGCCCAGCGGGGCTGCTTGCGGAGGATCTCGACGGTGGGCAGGGCGCCCACCTCGCCGAGCGCTATCGGCCTGCCGCCGCCGAGGGCGAGCAGCCGGTCGTAGTCCTCGCCGAGAAAGCCGCTGTGGTAGACGTCCGTGGCGAGGATGTCCACGAGGTCGTCGCCGGGGTAGAAGTCGGCGTAGTCGCCCACGTGCTCATTCAGCTCGTTGGCGTTGAAGACCCACAGCAGGTTGTCCAGCCCGTGGAAGCCCGTCAGCCGCTCGAACAGCATGCGGTACAGGGCGCGGTAGCCCGCGTCGCCTGCCCTCCCTCCCCACCAGAACCACCGGCCGTTCATCTCGTGGTAGGGCCGCCAGAGCACCGGCACGCGGGCCTCGCGCAACTGGCGCAGGAACCACGCGACCACGTCAACCTGCGACCTCCAACGTCCGTGGAGCCCCGTGCCGGGAGTCGTCAGCTCGCGCCACTCATCATCGGACAGACGGCTCTGGACCCCGCCGCGGAACTCGACGGGCTCGTCCCTGGTCGGGGGGACAGCGTGCCACATCAGCGTGATGACGAAGCCCTCGTGGTGTCGCCGGATGGCCTCGTCCACGATGCGCTGCCGGAAGTTGATGCCGTCCCAGGTGCCGGCCGCACTGAAACCGAAGTCCTGGCCGAACAGGGCGGGGTAGCGGCCGGTGGCCCCGTGGACGGTCACCAGGCGCGTTGACCCCACCAAAGGGGCGCAGTGCTGGCCGGCAAGGGTCTGCTTCCCGGAGATGCCGTAGAGGAACTCGAGCAGTCCGACGGCTTCAGGCGCGGCGTCCGACGTCACCGGCCGGCGGGCGTCGGGGCAGTGGGACGGCGGCCTTTCCTGACGCACGTTGAGCTCACCTCATCAAGTCTACAGGTCCCGGGCGGGCCGAGCCGGCTACTGTATCACGTGGCCTCCGTGTGGGCAACCGGCCCGGCGGCCGTTGCGCAGGGAGCCCCGGAACGCGCGGTGCCCATGTCGCCGGGCCGGCGCGGAGCTTCGGGTCCTCTGCGCTCCTCCCTTTACCTGTGCGCCGACCTCTGCACCCACTCCAGTCTGTTCGATGGTTCCGGGGCTGGCCACTTGCCCTCCGAGGAAGTAAGATGGCCCCGCGCAGCGCCGGCCCTGGCGCTGGCCCTCTGGCAGTCTGGGTTGGGCAAGGCAAGACGAGGCGTCCGCCAGCGGCCCCCTGCAATGGCACCGAGGAGGGGATGGCAAGGCAGGCTATGCACAGAACGCGAAGGGGCGTCGTCAGGACGATGCTCGGCGTCGTTCTCGGGATCATGTGGCTGGGCCTCCCCATTGAGGTGGCCGCCGCTCAGGACCCCGCCACTGCTCCGGCGACGTTGCAGCACGCACCGACCGGCGCCTGGGGCGTGCTCACGGTCCACGCACAGGCCCTCATCGAGGACCTCGGAATCCGCCCGTTGGCCGCGCAGCAAGGCAAGGAACTACGCCCCGAGCTAGATGCAGTGGAGAGCGTCCACCTGTTCCTGCTGCCCACCGAGCCCTTGTGTTACCTGACCGCGCCGCCGCGCTGGGGGGCGATCGTGCACCTGACTCCCGAGGGCCTGCCCGTCGCGAGGAAGTGGTCGGAGGGCATGACGGAATTCCGCTGCGGCGACGTGACGGCCCACCAGAAGCCGGGCCTGGCGATGGCTCTGGTGGGCGATGGCATGGTGGCGTTGGCCGGCGACGCGGATGGGCTGGAGTCCGTCGTTGACGCCTGCCGTTCGGGCGACGGGACGCTCCGGGCCGGCCTGTCGGGACTCCTGGGCGACTACTCAGAGGGCACGGTCCACGGTGCCTTCCTGCTTCCTGAGCCGCTGGGGGAGCTGGCGTCCGAGGGCGACCTCGAGGGCGCTTCCCGATGGGTGCGTGGCGTTCGGAGCGGGGCGTTCTGCCTGGACATCGGCGGCGGCCTTGACTTCCGCTCGGCGCTCTTGCTCGACAATGCGGAAGACGCCCTGGAGGTGAGCGCTGAATCTGCAAAGGTCATCGAGTGGATGAAGCCCCAGCTGGAAGCGGGGCTCGGCGGCATGTGGGAGGAGCTCGCGCGGCCGCTGCTCGTCGCGCTGGAGAGCGTCAGAACGCGAGTGGACGGGAAGCGCTTCATGGCCGAGCTGTATATGGGACCGGAGATCTTCGTCGGTGGGGATGACTTCGTCGCTGCCGCTGACGTGGCTTCCTGCTTGCTGCTGATGGGTTCCGTCCTGTCCCCGCCCGCCGCACCCCGCAGGCTGACGTCCCCTCCCGCGCCGCCCGCGGCGGCCTGGGACGGCTTCGGCGGGGTTGAGTGGGGCGGATCGCTGGCGACCAGGGAAGACATGAGCCCGGCTGGCCAGGATGAAACGGGGATGATGGTCGAGTACTCGCGCAGGGGCGACGGCGTGTCCGTGGGGGGCGTCGAGCTGAAGGGCCTGCGCTACTTCGCCTGCGAGGACCAGTTCTGCCGTGTCGTGGCCGATCTG
>LJUE01000033.1 GCA_001303885.1 Planctomycetes bacterium SM23_32
GTCGGTCGCACACGGCCGTCTCAGGTGTCGGGCCATCGCGCTCCGGTGCCTTACGCAAGTTGGTCGCTCAGAGGCGCACCATTTCGTAGTCGCGGGTGCCGAGCCCGACCAGCTCGCCGTGGGCGAGCTGCGCGGCGTACTCGTTGCCCGGCCACAGGTCCTCGAACAGGTCCCCGCCATGGACCTCGTTGACGAGGTCGGCCGCCGCCTGGTCAATGGCCACGGCGTCGTGGGAGGCGAGGACGCCCAGGTCGGGGCAGACCGCCTCCCCATCGCTGCCCATGCAGTTGCAGTCCCTGGTCACGCGGTGCAGATAGGTAAGGAAGCCGGCGCGCTTGCCCTTCAGGATGCCGCGCGCGTACTCGGCCATCTTCTCGTTGAAGGTGGTGGACGGCGTGTCCCACGAGAAGCCCACGGCGCCGACGGGGCAGACGGCTACGCACTCGCCGCATCCCACGCACAGCTCGTAGTTGATCTCGGCCCTCTCGGGCAGCGAGATGGCGTCCTCGGGGCACCATTTCGCGCAGGTGCCGCAGGCCGTGCACTCGGCCTCCTCGATGAAGGGGCTCCCGCCGGAGTGCATGCGCAGCTTGCCCGCGCGCGAGGCGAGCCCCATCGCCACGTTCTTGATGGCCCCGCCCATCCCGCCGAGGAGGTGGCCGGTCAGGTGGGTGACCACGATGACGGACGGGAACCACGCGAGGTCGGCGGCCATGGCCACGGTCTCGCAGTGCTTCAGGCTGACGGCCACCTCCTCGTGCATGTTGCCCCGCAGGCCGTCCAGGAACAGCAGCGGGCAGCCCATCTGCTCCGGGCCGAACCCGTGCTCAACGGCCAGGTTGAAGTGGTCCACGGCGTTGTGACGCTGCCCGCGGTAGAGGGTGGAGGTCTCCACCAGGCACGGCCGCCCGCCCGCCGCCGCCACCTCTTCCACTACCACCTTCACAAAGGGCGCGGGCACGTAGCTGGCGTTGCCGCGCTCGCCGAAATGCGTCTTGACGGCCGTCAGCCGGCTCCCCGCCCCGACCTCGCCCAGCCCGGCCCCGCGGAAGATGCGCCGTGTCTTCTCGCAGATGGCTGCCATGCTCTCGCCGTCCGCGAACGGGACGTGGAACACCTTGCTCGTCATGGAGTCAGCTCCTGTCTACAGGGGGGGGCTGCGCGCCGCGCCCCCCGGGAGGGAAGCGTGGTGCCAGAGGTGGGATTCGAACCCACATGGGCCTTGCGGCCCATCGGCTTTTGAGGCCGACGCGTCTGCCTGTTCCGCCACTCTGGCACGCAGGGGCCGCCGCGAGTGCGACGGCCCGCAGAGGGCCAATGTAGTTGAGCCCGTGGGGGAAGTCAAGCCGCCGGGCCAGAGGCCTGCTCTTCGGGGGGATAGACGCTCTCGGGAGGCTGCCGGCGCTTGGGCCGCTCAATCAACTCGATGGTCGTCCCGATCAGCCCCTCGGTGTCCAGGTAGGCGTAGTGGCCGTCGCCGTCCGGGCCGAAGCCGGCCCCGTCCTGCGTCATCGCAAGGCCGGCCTCCGCCGCGGCCTTCAGCGAGGCGGCCATGTCGTCGGTCAGCACGCCGACGTGGTGGATGCCGTAGCCGTGCTTCTCGACGAACTCGTGGTAGACGGTGTCGCCTTCGAGCGGCTCGATCAGCTCGACGCGCATGGAGCCGACGTGGGAGAGGGCCACGCGCATCTTGTAGTCGGCCGGCTCGCCGCGGCGCGTCATGTGCCTCACCAGCGGCTTGCCGTAGGTGTAGAGGTGCCACGGCCCGACGCCGAAGACGCGCCAGAAGTTCTCGACGGCCTCCTGGACGTCCGGCACGATGATGCATATCTGCGCCACGTCGTTCAGGGGGAACGGCGCCTCGCGTGTCTCGCTCATGCCTCGGCCTCGTCGGGATGGGGCAGGAAGACGGCCTTCAGCACCTCGCCCTCGAAGGCAAGGCGGACCCCTTCCGCAAAGTCCTCCAGGGGAAAGCGGTGGCTCACCAGCCGCTCGCCGGGGATGCGGCCGTCCGCCAGCAGCCTCAACGCCGTCATCTGGTGGCGGGGGGCGAACGTGGTGGTGCCGATCAACGTCAGCGCGTTGTAGTGGACCGCGTTCATGTCCAGGCCGGGGCGGCTGCGGTCCTTCGGCAGCCCGCCGAACAGCAGCACGCGGCCCCCCTTGCGCGCCATCTCCACGGCCTGCACCTGGGTCTCCGGCACGGGGTTGGCCGTGATGACCACCTCGGCCCCTTTGCCGCCCGTCAGCCTCTTCACCTCTTCCACCAGGTCCGCCTCAGCCGCGTTGACCAGGTGGTCGGGTCCGAACCGCCGGCAGAGCTCCAGGCGGCCAGGGAGCACGTCCGCCGCGATGACGGCCGCCGCCCCGCGTGCCCGGGCCAGGCAGACGTGCACGCAGCCGATGGGGCCGGCCCCGATGACCACCACGGTGTCCGTAAGCCCCACGGCACCCCTCTCCTGGGCGTTGACACAGGAGGAGATCGGCTCGGCGATGGCGGCCACGGCGGGGTCGAGCCCCGGCGGTACGTGCTGAATGGTCCCCAGCCTGACCGCCTCTTCGGGGATGGCCACGTACTGGGCGAAGCCGCCCGGCCAGGCCTGTGCGATCTCACGGTAGTCCTCGCACAGTTCGAACCGGCCCGCTGCGCAGAAGTCGCATCGTCCGCAGTAGACGACCGGCCCCACCGAGAGCATCTCGCCCTCGCGCCACGGGCCGCCGTAGTCGGACCCCGTCCCGACGACGGTGCCGCTGATCTCGTGCCCGATGATCCAGGGCAACGTCACGCGCCGGTGCCCATAGCGCAGCGTGCGCAGGTCGGAGCCGCAGAGCCCGCAGGCGTGGACCTTCAGCAGCATGCCGCCGTCGGGACACAGCGGCACGGGCACGTCCCGTACCCCGAAGTCCATCGGAGCATTGACGACCACCGCCCTCATCGTGGCTTCGCTCACAGGGCCACCCCCATCAGCGCGTCCTGCATGCGCCTGAGCCGGCAGACGAACGCGCCCTCGTCGGGGGCGAAGTTGGCTTCGGTCAGGAGCTCCCCCCTGGGCACGCCTCGCTGGACAGTGCCGCCGGCGGCGATGCCGACCGGGACGCCGCCCAGCTCGCGGGCCTCCGCGTAGGCGTAAATGCGCCCGTAGAAGTCCGTGCCTCCGATGCCGCCCACCGCCTCGCCTGCTTTGAGGTCCCGCTTCGCCACGGCCACGACCTCGGCGTTCAGCGTCTCCGAGCAGACGGTCACCTCGCCCAGCAGCACGGCCTCCGCCACGGACTGGGGCGTTTCCAGATCGCAGAGATGGTAGGGCCGCAGCTGCACGTAATAGGGGCCCTCGGCGCCCGTGATGAACTTCATGTCCTTGCGCACGCGCTCGTCGCCGGAGTAGACGACGGCGAACACGCCGGGGGCGATCCTGCCGGTCGAGAAGTCCACGACGCCGCGCCGCGCCAGGATGCCGCCGTCCTCCCGGGGGATGAAGGTGCGGGCGAGGTCTTCCAGCTCCACCTTCGGCCCGTGCATGCCGGGCACGTCGGGCACCAGCCCCGTGGCATTGCAGACGGCCGCCATCTCGACCATCGTCTTGGTGCCGTCCTGGAAGGAGGCGAGCATCTTGGGGTTCATGCCCTTGGCGGCGGCTTCCTCGGCGCAGCTCTCGGGCGTGGCGGCCAGGTTGATGGGGTTGTTCTTGCCCTTGCCCAGGCAGACCACCTCGAAGCCCATAACCACCGCCTGCTCATAGAGCATCTTGCAGACGCCGGGCTCGTCCCCGGAGGCCACCGTGTAGACCGACCCGCTCCTGCGCGCCAGGTGGTTCAGGATCGGCCCCACGGTTACGTCAGTCTCCACGTTCAGCATGACGACGGGCTTGCGGTTCATGATCGAGGACCAGGCGACGGCGGCGCCGACCTCGGGCACGCCCGTCGCTTCGACGTTGACCTCCAGGCCCTCCAGCCGGGGCATGAGCATGGCGTCCGGCGTGACGAGGGCCCTGCCCTGCCGCAGCGCGTCCTGGGCTGCGCCGAGCCGGTCCGTCACGACGATCTCGTCGGCCGGGCGTCCCAGGGAGTCGAACGCGTCCACGGCCCGCTGCGCCTCTATGTCGGCGATGGCCGCCACGGACATGCCCGTCACGTTGCGGATGGCATGGGCCAGGCCGGACCCCATCTGCCCGCAGCCGACGATGCCCACGCGGATGGGATTGCCGTCGGCTTCGCGTTGTCTGAGCTTCCTGACCAGTTCCACGGTTCACTCCTGCGGCCGGACGGCCTCGAGGCTCCTGGCCCTGAGGTCGGCCAGCGTCCGGTAGTCGCCTTTTACGTGCTCGTAGAGCGACTTGTAGAGCCGGAAGTAATCCATGTAGAGCGCGTTGTGGGCGGGGTCGGGCTCCATCGGCTCCACCAGCTCGGTCCACTGCCTGGCCACCGAGAAGTCGAGGAAGACGCCCGCCGCCACGCCAGCCAGGATGGCGTCGCCGTAGGGGGCGCCGGTGCGGCGTTTGACGAGCACGGTTGGCACGTTGAGCGTGTCGGTGATGATGCGGCGCCACAGCAGGCTCTTGGCCCCGCCCTCGTTGGCCACCAAGGGCAGGTTCATCTTCCAGCCCCCCTCCTTCATCAGGCGGAAGGAGTCGTAGAGGGCGTAGGCCACCGACTCCATCATCGCCCGCACCACGTGGCCGCGCGTGTGGTTCAGCGACAGGCCGAAGATGGCGGCGCGGGCGTAGACGTCCCATATCGGCGTCCGTTCGCCCATCAGGAAAGGCAGCACCACCAGCCCCTCGCTGCCGGGCGGCACGTCCTCGGCCTCCCGGTTCATCAGGTCGTAGGTGTCGCGCCCTTCCTCCTGCTCCCGGACGACCTCGGCCACGTAGAACCGGTCGCGCATGTAGCGGATGAGCTGGCCGCCCGTCATGGTGGTCGGCACGGTGATGTAGGTGCTGGTCGAGTCGGTGGTGTAGGGGAAGGCGATCATGGCGGGGTGGAAGGTCGGCTGGCGGTGCACGATGCCGAAGTTGCCGCAGGTGCCGAGGTTCATCTGTACGTCGCCGTCCTCGATGGCCCCGGCGCCGACCCAGCCGGCGTTGCAGTCCACCTGTCCGGCGGCCACCGGCGTGCCGGCCGCCAGCCCGGTCTGCTCGGCCGCCTGCGGCGTCACCTCGCCGATGACGTCCTCGCAGCGGTGGAGCGGGGGAAACAGGTCGGCGCTGATGCCGATCCGGTCGAGTATCCCCTCGTCGAAGCGCCGTTCCAGCAGGTTGTAAGCCACCCCGTAGAAGGCGGCGCCCGAGTAGTGGAGCGTGTAGCGGCCGGTCAGCCTCAGCGTGATAAACCCGTCAATGGTGAGCGCCTTGTGGATGCGCCGGAACGAGTCAGGCCGGTTCTCCTTCTCCCACATCAGGTTCACGATGGTCGGGTGGTCGTCCAGGCGGTTCTTGGTGACCTCGAAGATGCGCTCCTCGCCGACGTTCTCCTTCAGCCATTGCACCTGGGCCGTTGCCCGCTTGTCCAGCAGGTTGTAGGCGTTGTGGATCGGCTCGCCGTCTTCATCCACCATCACCATGGACGGCAGCGCCGAGGAGGCGGCGACGCCCCTGATCTCGGCCGGCTCGACGCCCGCTTCTTCGAGCGCCCGCCGGATGATGCGGCAGGCGATCTCCCAGTAGAGGTGCGGGTCGTGCTCCGACCACCCCGGATGCGGCGTGATGAACGGGTACTCCTCGAACGCGTAGCCGAGCACGCGCCCCTGCGTGTCGATGATGGTGGTCTTGGCGCCGCCCGTGCCGTAGTCAATGCCGAGCAGGAAGCCGGCCATTCCCGCCTCCTATCCGGTCCGCCGGGTTAAAGCGCACCGTAGGGGAAGTCCACATCCACGTATTCCGCGGGCACGCCGGGGAAGACGTCGCGCAGGTAGCCGGCCATGGCCATCATGCCGGGCTTCTCGGCCGTGCAGTGGTTCACGATCAGCAGCGGCTGGTCCAGGTCGGCCGCCCAGAGCCCGCCGTCCCAGAAATTCATCCCGTCGTCGGTGGCCAGCAGCAGGTCGGCGCCGAGGTCCCGCATGGTAGGCAGCCAGGTGATGGCCCCCGTGCCGACGGCCATGCGGCTGACCCGCTTCGTGCGGTCGCCGAAGATGAGCACCGTCGGCTGCCCCAGCCCGGCCACGCGCTCGGCCACCCGCCGGGCCGCTTCCTCGACCGTCACGTCGCCAAGCAGGCACACCTTGTAGTGCGACCCGACGGGCCGCTCCTGGGTCTCGAAGCCGAGCCACTCCGCCCACGCGTCCGGGATGCCCACCTCCGGCATGCGGTCCCACGTGTCGTGGCAGCGCAGCACGGTCATGCCCAGCGAGTCGAGCAGCTCCCGCTTGCGGCGGTTCAGCTCCTGCGCCGACTCGTGGCGCTCGTAGCCCTGCAGGAAGGCCGGCTCATGCGTGACAAACAAGTTGAAGCCGCGGTCGGCGGCCTCCTCGATGGCCTTGTTCGTCGGTATCCAGGCGGTGGCGATGCCCGCCACCTCGACCTCGGGGTCGCCGTGCAGGAACTGGTCCCACGTCTTCTCCCAGTCCACCCAATGGCCGACCGAACGGAAATGCTCCCGGACTTCGCGGGCGCGCATGTGTGTGCCTCCGCAGATGGTGAGGCATAGGAAAGCCTATGAGGGGCGCCCTGTCAAGCTGCGAGGCCATCGAGCCGGCGCCGGTTGACGCCGCGCCGAGGCCGTCATATCCTGCCCGAACCGCAGCCTTGCGGCGCATTCTCATGTGCGGGGAAGGCACGATGACCGGACGGGAGCGCGTGCTGACGGCGCTGGATCACATCGAGCCGGACGCCGTGCCCATTGACCTGGGCGGCCACCGCTCCAGCGGCATCATGGCCATCGCCTACGCCCGGCTCAAGGACTACCTGGGCATCACCAGCGGCGGCGTCTACGTCTACGACCTGGTGCAGCAGCTCGCCATCGTCGAGCCCGAGGTGCAGGACCTCTTCGGCGTGGACACCATCGAGCTGGGGCGCGGCTTCGCTCGCGAGGACGACTACTGGACCGACTGGGAGCTGCCGGACGGCACGCTCTGCAAGGTGCCGGCCCACATCCCGCTCGGCCGCGAGGGCGACGACTGGTTCATCTACAACGCCGCCGGCGTGCCCATCGCCGTCCAGAAGCGCGGCTCGCTCTACTTCGAGCAGCTCGTCTGGCCGCTGCTGTCTGCCCGCCCCGGCGGGGATGGCGGAAGGGACCGCTTCGAAGACCTGGAGGAGCGGCTGGACGACATCATGTGGGTGGCGGCGGCCACGCCGCCGGCGCCGCTGGGGTTCGACGCGGAGGACCTGGCCGAGCTGCGGCGCGGGGCGCTGGAACTGCGCCGCTCGACCGACCGCGCCGTCATCGGCCTGTTCGGAGGCAACCTGGTGGAGCTGGGGCAGTTCTGCTTCCGCATGGACACCTTCCTGCGGATGCTGGCAGAGGCGCCGGCGCGCGTCCACCGGTTCCTCGACCGCCTCACCGAGGTCCACCTGCGCAACCTGGACGCGTGGCTCGGCGCAGTGGGCGACTGCGTGGACGTGGTGCTGTTCAGCGACGACCTGGGCATGCAGACCGGCCCGCAGCTCTCGCCGGCGATGTACGACGAGTTCTTCAAGCCGCGCCACGCGCGGATGTGGGCGCGCGTGAAGGAGCTGTCCGAGGCGCGGGTGATGCTCCACTGCTGCGGCGGTATCCGGCCATTGCTGCCGAGCCTGATCGAGGCCGGCATGGATACCACCAACCCCGTGCAGACCAGCTGCGCCGGCATGGAGCCGGCGGCGCTGAAGCGCGACTTCGGCGGGCGGATCACCCTCTGGGGCGGAGGCTGCGACACGCGGGAGGTGCTGCCCCGCGGCACGCCGGACGAGGTGAGCCGCCATGTGCGGGAGAGGATGCGCGTCCTCTCGCCCGGCGGCGGGTTCGTCTTTCAGCAGGTGCACAACATCATGGCCGACGTGCCCCCGCAGAACGTCGTGGCCATGCTCGAGGCCGCGGCCGAACACAGGAGGCTGCCATGAGAGAGAACGGCAGGGAGGGCGCTGCATCGGGCGGCCTCGAACCGTCCAGGGCCCACGCGCTGGCCGGCCTGGTGGAATACGCGGAAGGCTCCGTCGTCAGCCGCACGCTCGTGGACAAGGAGCAGGGCACGCTCACGCTGTTCGCCTTCGAGGCCGGCCAGGCGCTCAGCGAGCACACGACGCCGTTCGACGCCTACGTGGTGGTGCTGGACGGCCGGGCGGAGCTGGTCATCGGCGGACGGAGCATCGAGGTAGAGGCCGGCCAGGTGGCCGTGATGCCGGCCGGGGTGCCGCATGCCGTCCGCGCGCCGGCGCGATTCAAGATGTTGCTGATCATGATCCGCGCCTGAGAAAGAGCCACCGTGCGGCTGATTCGGCCGTCCTCACGTCGCGCGGAGGACCAGCACCCAGTCCCACGGCCGGTCGCCGCCGCCCTCGGGGCCGACGAACGCCAGGGCGCCCTTCCCGCCGGCCGGCTCGGCGTTGCTCATCCCGCCCGTGCGCGTGTCGAACCACTGCGCCGCGTAGCCCGCCTCGGCCGGCAGGTCCAGTTCCACGCGCCCGCCGGTCGGCAGGTAGACGGCCACCAGGTCCCGCCCTTCGCTGGCCAGCGCCGAGGGGCGCCGCCCCCATTCGTATTCGCCCCTGACCAGTCCGGGCGCGGGCCGCACCGCGTCGAACGGCACCACTTCGCGGAAGAACCGCCGCATCAGCAGGAACTGCGGCATGCCCTCCTGGTCCCTCTCCAGGATCATCCACGGCCCCCACGAGTGCTCCCAGCCGTGGATGACGCCGAGGCCGCAGAACAGGCTCCGCCAGCCGCCCCGGCGGGTGTGGTCCACGTCGCAGTGCAGGTGGCCGGGGAAGCGCACGTCGAGCTCGGGGTCCCGCTCGTAGCCGTACTCGGCCAGCACGGCCGTGCCGCGCCAGCCGGCCAGGCTCTTCGCGACCGCCTCCTCGATGCCGGCCGCCAGCCAGCCCCGCTTCTCGTCCGTGGTGCCCCAGGTCTGGAACATCACGTGGTCAACGGCCCCGGGGTCTTTGCGGAACCGCTCGGCGAACGGCGGATCGCCCGGCCCGTTGTGCACGGACACGACGTGGCCGTGCGGCGCCGTGCGCTTGACCCAGCGCCCGATGCGCGTGGCCCACAGGTCGCTGAGCGGCCCCTGGTAGCGCCAGTCGCCGTTGGGGTAGTACTCGTACTCGTTCATCAGCGTCCAGAACCAGACGCTCGCGTAGGCGTCGTAGCGGGCAATCAGGTAGCGGAGCCACAGCAGCTCCCACTCGGCCACGAACTCGTCCCGCCGGCTGAACGGGAACTCGAAGCCCCAGGCCTCCATGACCATCTCCAGCCCCATCCCGAGCCGCTCGCACGTCTCCAGCACCCGGTCCACCGTGCGGAAGTAGTCCAGGTTGAAACGGTCGAACTGTGGGGACTGCTCGCTGCCGCCCCAGGGCCAGGTGCGGCGCGTCTGCCAGTCGCTGTAGCCGTCCGGCCCGTGGAAGGGGCTCACAGGGAGCCGCACCCTCAGCACGTTGATGCCCTGCCCGGCGCGGCGCTCCAGGAACTGCTCCACCGGCCCGCCGCAGTGGGCCATGCCGAACAGGTTGTAGGTGGTGTCGCCGAAGACGAGCACCGGCTCGCCCGACTCGAAGTGGAAGCCCCACGCCCGGCCCGGCGTGGGCCGCAGGAAGCCGCGCCCCTGCGAGGGCGTCACCTGGAAGGCGCCCTCGGCCGTCAGGCCGGCGTCATCGGGTCGTGAGGCGATGCGGTAGCTCCACCGCCCCGCCTCGCCGGGGCTGAAACGCACGCGCCACGTCCGGTCCCCGTCATAGAAGCCGGGCACGATGAACTCGCGCCCCGAGGGGCCGGCGAAAGTGCCCTCAACGTCCACGTCCACGAACGGCAGGCCGTAGTCCCGGCTCGCCGTGAGGCCCCACTGTCCGATCTCCCGCCGACGAAGCTGCGTCGGGTCGTCCTGCACGGCAGACTCCTCCTGCTGACGCATCGGTCCGATTGCCCCCGCGCCGTCACGGGGCGACCAGGTAGATGGGCACTTCGTCGAGGACCAAACGCGCGGCCGGAAGCTCGGCTCCCATCAGGTCGAGCGCCCGCATGCCGTCCGGCACGTCAAGCGGCGGCGGGGCCTCGCTCCGCGACCAGAGAATGACGACGCTCCGCCCCCGCGACCGGAACTCGTAGGCCTCCACCCACTCGGGCTCCTCCCATTTGCGCACGAACTCGAAGTCCGGCCCGATCAGGTTCGACAGCGCCGCCTGAGCGGCGTACTGCTTGCGCGGCGCGCCGCCATACTCGAAGAAGACGTTCTCGGCGTTCGACTCGTTCAGCGGGTGGCAAGTGCCGGCGTGGTAGAAGACCTTGCGCACCCCGTGGGCGCAGAAGATGGCCGCGAAGCGCACCAGGTCCGCCGCGGCGGCGAGTTCCGAGGGCCGCCCCGAGTTGTCCATCGTGCTGTCGCCCACGCTGTAGGGCGTGAACGCCGGGTCGTCGTCGCCGTAGACGCCGAACTCGGTCATCCAGATCGGCTTCAGCTCGCCGCGCTCCCTCATCTGCTCCAGCCTCTCGGCCAGGGCCTCGTCGTAGACCTCGGGCCAGCCCTTGTGCGGGTAAATGTGGTAGTTGGTCACGTCGCACCACTCCAGCCCGCCCTCCTCGACGAAGCGCCGCGTCCAGCTCATGTCGGGATGGCCGCTGATGCCGCCGACGACGGTGCAGTCGGGATCGGCCTCCTTGGCGGCGCGGTAGGCCGTGCGCAGCAGGTCGAGGTAGTCGGGCAGGTCGTAGCCGAACCGCTGGGGGATGGCGTAGGTCGTGTAGAGCGGCTCGTTGAGTATCTCGAACGCCTCAGCGCGGTCCCCGTAGTGCTCGACGCTGGCGCGCACATAGTCCGCCCACTGCCCCAGGTCGCGCGGCTTGAAGGCGGTCGGCAGGCGCCGCAGCTCCCACGTCCTCGGCCCCGCCGCGTCCCTCATCTGCGCCTCGTCGGGCGTGCCGGCCCACTCGGCCGAGGGGAACGGCAAGAGCACCAGGACCCGGCCGCCCGCCTCGAGCACGCGCCCTATCTGCACGTCCGGCACCGAGAAGTCGAAGCCGTCCGGCTCCGGCTGCACCAGGTTCCATTGGACCGACCAGTCGCGCCAGACGCTCAGACCCGCCGCATGCGCCAGCGGCAGCAGGAAAGGGTCGCCAAAGGCGTGGTTCATACCGAAGACGCTGTCGCCGTCGGACAGCGGCTCCACGAGGGCGAAGCGCATCTGCTGCTCCCGCCCGTCCTCCGCGCTCCGGTGCAACCGGAAGAAACCGGGGCTCTCCGAAGCGAACCCGTAGGCGTACTGCGACGAACGGCCGGGCGGCAAGTCAAGCCCCATGTCCTGCTCGTCCACCACACGATCCCGAATGTCGCTCACCCGGACCACACCGCGCAGGGCGACCTCCTCAGCCGAGTCGTTGAATGCCCGCAGCACGGCGACGAACCGCCCGTCAGAAGCAATGAACGAGTCCCCCGGCTCCGCCGGAACGAAGAAGGCTTCAACCGGGCGCCGGGGCTGATAGGCCGTCGCCGCGACGCCCGGCTCCAACTGCACGGCGTCCACCCAGAGCGTGGCGCCCGGCAGCTCGCTGTCCGTCAGGTCGAGCCCGACGAAGCCGCACATGAAGTCCCTCTGCGCCGTGACGGACAGCTCCACGCGCTGCCAGTCGGTGCCGACCGAGAAGTCGCGCGTGCTGTTGCGCCCCTCGGCCTCCCGCAGCAGGAGGCGCACCGGCGTGGCCGGCCGATCCGCCATGACGTAGGCGGAGAACACGTAGGGCCGCCCCCGCTCGACCGGCACCCAGCCCTCGTGGCCGAGCAGCACGGAGCGCACCTCGTGCTGTACCGGCTCGTAGTAGTCGAAGTAGATGAAGTGCGGGTCGTCCGCCGAGATCGAGAGCCGCCAGGAGGCGTCGCCGTGATAGGCCCGGTCGGT
>LJUE01000034.1 GCA_001303885.1 Planctomycetes bacterium SM23_32
TCCAGCCTCTCCCCTTCCCCGGCGAAGATGACGGTGTGGTCCCCCACGATGTCGCCCCCACGCACGGCGTGAATGCCGATCTCCTCGGGCGCACGGGGACCGACGGCGCCCCGTCGGCCGTGGCGCACGTCGCTGTCCGCGTCCCGCCCCAGCGCCGCGCACAACCGGCGAGATAGCTCCATGGCCGTGCCGCTCGGGGCGTCTTTCTTGCGCCGGTGATGGGCCTCAACGATCTCCACGTCGAAGCCCCCGCCCAGTGCGAGCGCCGCCTGCTCGGCCAGCTGGAACAACAGGTTCACGCCCAGCGACATGTTGGGCGCCACCAGAACGGGCACACGCGCGGCGGCTTCCTGCTCGATGACGGCCGTCTGCTGGTCTGACAGCCCCGTGGTGCCGATGACCAGGGCGACGCCCCGCGCGGCGCATTGGCGGGCCCGGGACACGGCGGATTCGGGCGCGCTGAAGTCCACCAGCACGTCGGGCTCTCCGGCCAGCTCGGCCGACAGGGCGACCCCGAGCGGCCCAACACCGGCCAGCAGCCCCGCGTCCTTGCCCAGATCGGGATGGTCGGAGCGTTCGAGCGCGGCCACCAGCTGGCAATCGCCGCTCCGAGCGACCGCGCCAATGACCTGCCTGCCCATCGCGCCCGCGGCGCCGTTAACGGCCACTCTCATGGGGAGACCTCCGAACACGCAAGGTGAACGCAGCCGCAAGGGGGGCTATAATAGGGCAATCGCGGCGGGAAGGCAACGGTTCTCCGGCGGGCCCGCCCACTGCTTCGGCAGACCCCGAGCAATGACAGGCCGCTTCGTGCCGCCCGACAGCCAGGAACGCATCTGCCTGCGCGCCCCCAACTGGGTGGGTGACGTGGTGATGGCCACGCCGACCTTCCGCGCCGTGCGGCAGCGGCGGCCGGACGCGCACGTCACAGTCGTGGTGCACGAGCGCGTGGAAGCCGTCCTGCGCGGCACCCCGTGGTTCGACGCAGTGCTCACCTACCGGCCATCCAGCAGATCGCTCCTGGGGGAGTTCCGCCGGTGCGCGCGCGCTCTCAAGGCCGGCCGCCAGGACCTGGGCCTCATCCTGCCGAACTCATTCAGCTCGGCGCTTATGTTCCGCATGGGAGGCGTGGCCCGGCGCGTTGGCTACGGGCGCGACCTGCGCTCCGCCCTGCTGACCGACGCCGTCCCGCGCCCGTCCGAGGGAGGTCGCTTCAAGCCCACTTACATGGTGGACTACTACCTGGGGCTGTGTGAGGCCGCCGGCATCGAGCCGGCGGGAAGGGACATGGAGCTGCCGTTTAGCGAGGCCGACGCCGCCCATGCGGACGAGATCCTGCGCTCGCAGGGCGTGGACCCGGGGAGGGACCTCTTCCTGCTGCACCCGGGCGCCGGGTTCGGGCCGTCCAAGCGATGGCCCTCAGAGCGCTTCTCCCGGCTGGCCGAGCACCTGGCGGACTGTTACGGCGCCCAGGTCGCCGTGGTGGCCGGTCCGTCCGAGCGGCGGACCGTTGCCCGGATAGTGGACGGCGCCCGGGCCGAGGTGACCGACCTGATGGACCGCGGGGTGGACCTGCACCTGCTGAAGTGCGTCGTGGCCCGCAGCAAGCTGCTGGTAACGACTGACTCGGGCCCCCGGCATTATGGGGTGGCGCTGGGCGTGCCGACGGTCTGCGTGATGGGCCCGACGCATCCCGGCTACTCCACCAGCGAGGAGCCCCACGACCGGGTCGTGCGGCTGGACGTGGACTGCGGCCCCTGCCAGAAGAAGCGATGCCCTCGCGACCATCGCTGCATGGCCGACATCACCGCCGAGATGGTGCTCGAGGCCTGCGCCGCGGCCCTGTCCGACGCGGCCGGCGGAGGGACGTCATGATCAAGCTGGAGGGGCTGGTCAAGCGCTTCGGCGACATGGTCGCCGTCAACGGCCTGACGCTTGAGGTCCCGCGCGGCGAGCTCTTCGTGTTCCTGGGGCCGAATGGGGCGGGCAAGACCACCACCATCAAGCTCATCGTGGGCCTGCTGCGCCCCACTGCCGGCCGCGTGCTGCTCAACGGGCATGACATCCAGCGAGAGCCCATCGCCGCCAGGTCCATGCTCAGCTACGTGCCCGATCAGCCGTTCCTCTATGACAAGCTGACGGGGCGCGAATTCCTGCATTTCATCGGCTCCGTCTACGGGATGACCAGACAGCAGATAAGGGACAAGACCGCCTACCTGTCCGAGTTGTTTGAGGTCGGCGATTTCCTGGACGAGCTGGGGCAGACCTACTCCCACGGCATGAAGCAGCGCGTCGTCGTGAGCGCCGCCCTATTGCACGAGCCGCGCGTGCTGGTCATAGACGAGCCCATGGTGGGGCTCGACCCTAAAGGCGCCAACACGCTGAAGGCCGTCCTGCGGCAGCTTGTCGCAGAAGGCGTGGCGGTCTTCATGTCCACCCACACGCTGGCCGTAGCGGAGGAGACGGCTGACCGGGTCGGCATCATCCGCGAGGGCTCCCTCATCGCGCTGGGCAGCCTGGACGAGATCTACCGAACCGCCCGCACGGACAGGCGCCTGGAGGAGGCCTTCCTGCGGCTCACCGACGAGGCCTGAAGGACGGACCCCGGCAGATGGAAGAATTGGCCAGCGTCTTCGGCGTCCGGGCCCGCATGGTGCGGTGCGCCGCCGGGGAGTTCCTGCGCGGCTCCAAGCTCCGCCTGTGCGTGGTGCTGGGGCTCATCGTGCTGTTCTGGTTCCTGATGTTCGGCATGTTCCTGGACGCGTTCCGCTTCCTGGAGACGTTCCGCGCCATCAGCGACATGCTGCTGGACTACCTGTTCGCGTTCTTCTTCATGTCGCTGATGGTGATGATGACGATCAGCAACGCCATCATCGCCTACACGTCGCTGTTCCGCAGCGAGGAGACGGCGTTCCTCTTCACGCTGCCGGTCCGGGCCGAGAGCACGTTCACGTATCGCAGCGCCGACTCCATTGTGTTCAGCTCCTGGGGGATGGCCACCCTGGTGGTGCCGATGATCCTGGCCTACGGGCTGACGTTCCCGGCGCCGGGCTACTTCTACCCCGCGGCGCTTGTGCTGGCGGTGCTGTTCATCTTGCTGGCGACGGAACTCGGGGCCTTCTTCGCGGTGGCCGTGGCCCTGCTGCTTCCGCGGCGACGGACGAGCGCACGGGCTGCCGCCGCCGCCGTGTGCCTGGCGCTGCTGGGCGTCTACTTGCGGCCCTTGTGGCTTCAGCGGCCCACCAGCATCTTCACCGAGGCCGGCATCAAGTCCATCATGGACCGCATAGCGTTCTGCCAGCACTGGGCGCTGCCGAGCCGCTGGGTGGGCCACGGCATGTTGACCGCGGCGCGGGGCAACCCCCAGGAGGCCGGCTTCCTGGCGCTGCTGCTGGCAGCCAACGTGCTGTTCTGCGGCATGCTGACCCAGCGGTTCGCCTTTCACGCCTATCGCCGCACCTGGGAGACGGTCCAGGGCGCCTCCACGAGGCGGGCCTACCTGTCTGGGAGGTGGTTTGACCGGCTTCTGGACGCGGCACTGGCCTTCCTGCCCGCCCGTCTGCGCCTGCTGGTCACGAAGGACGTCAAGACGTTCCTTCGCGATCCCACTCAGTGGTCCCAGTTCCTGCTTTTCTTCGGGCTGCTGGCCCTTTACATCGTGAACCTCCCGCGCTTCGGCGTGGCGGCACTCCAGCCTTACTGGCACAGCCTCATCGCAAACCTCAACCTGTGCGCCACGTGCCTGACCCTGGCCACGCTGACGAGCCGTTTCGTCTTCCCTCAGCTCAGCCTGGAGGGGCGGCGCATCTGGATCATGGGCCTGCTGCCGATCCGGCGCACGCTGATACTGTGGGGCAAGTTCTTCTTCTCGGTCGTCGGCACGTTCCTGGTCAGCGCCAGCCTCATCGCGATGAGCGACCTGCTCCTGGGGCTGCCGGCGTGGACGCTCGGCGTGCACCTGCTGGTGGTGGCCTGCGTCTGCTGCGGGCTGAACGGCCTGGCGGTGGGCCTGGGCGCCGTCTATCCCCGCCCAGGCACCGACAATCCTTCGAAGATCGTCAGCAGCTTCGGCGGCACGCTGAACCTCATATGCAGCATCTGCTTCCTGGCGTTCGTTCTGGCGCCGGTGGTGGCGCCGCTGCACATGCACGCGCTGAAGGCGCTGGAGGGCCGCGCGTTCGCCGCGTGGCTGGCCGTCGGGCTGGGAACGGTGCTCAGCGTCTCGGCGCTGGCATGCGTGCCGCCGATGCTGGCAGGTGCGCGGGCCTTCTCGCGCATGGAGTTCTGACGCCCCGTCTTACCACTGGAACCAGCGCGCGCTGAGCACCTGCACCTCGTACCGCTGCGCCGCGGGCGTGGCGGAGGTCCACTCCAGCGACGTGGCGCCGACCGGGAAGTGATGCACGTGCGTCTCGTGTGAGCCCTTCTCAAAGAGGCCGGCCTCGTCGGCGAACCGCACACGGAGCTTCGCTATGAAGACGCTGTCGGAGTCGTTCCGCACTCCCACGCGCACAATGAGCCGCCCGGTCGGGCCACGACGGAAGTCGTGGCTGAGCAGTCGCAGGGCCCGCCGGCTTGCCCAGTCCATGTCCACGTGTCCGGCCGTCGTACGCGCCTGGGGCCCGAGCTCCGGCGCCAACGCCGCGCACCCCTCCGCCCCGCCGGCGGCGAACACGAGCGCCGCCAGGGCAGCAGCCCCCCACCGGCACCGGCTGCCGCAGCGCGTCTTGCCTGAGACCATGCCCTTCTCCCTCTCCGCGTAGACCGGGAGCATAGTGTAGCCCCCGCCGCTCTTGCACTTCAAGGAGGGCATCCGTTGACCGCCGCTTGCCCGCCTGTTACCATCCGCGAACCCTGACAGCAGCCCCGAGGAACGGACATGGCAGACGCAATGGATGAGGCAGCCGGCGCGTGGGAACGGATTGAAAGCCACAGGAAAGCCGACCTGACGGTGCGCGTCACTGCGCCCGACGGCGTCCCCCTGCCCGGCCGGCGGGTGCGGCTGGAACAGAAGGGCAGCGCCTTCCTGTTCGGCTGCAACGCCTTCCGGCTGGACCCCAAGGACGACGGCGCGCAGCAGCGGCTCTACCGTCAGCGTTTTCGCGACTTGCTGAACTACGCCACGCTCCCCTTCTACTGGGGAAGCTACGAGCCGGAGCCCGGCCGGACGAGCGAAGAGCGACTGAAGGGCATGGCCCGCTGGTGCGCCGAGAACGGCATCGTGGCCAAAGGGCACCCGCTCGTCTGGCACGAGGTCTATCCCGCATGGGCAGACCAGCAGGAAGAGCCGGCAGTGGCGTTGCTGGAGGAGCGCGTCCGGCAGATCGTGGCCAGGTTTCGCGGCCTGGTGGACGTCTGGGACGTGATCAACGAGTCCACCACGTCCGAGCGGTTTGACAACGGCATGGGCCGATGGGCGCGCGAGGTGGGGATGGTGGAGGTCGCCGCCGAATCGCTGCGTTGGGCGCGCTCTGCCAATGAGGACGCGACGCTCGTGCTGAACGACTACAACATGACGCCCGACTTCGAGCGCCAGATCGAGGAGCTGCTGGCGGGCGAGAGACGCCCGGACGTGATCGGCATCCAGAGCCACATGCACCGGGGGGAATGGCCGCTGGAGCGGGCCTACGAGGTCTGCGAGACTTATGCGCAGTTCGGGCTGCCGTTGCACTTCACCGAGACGTCCGTCCTGAGCGGCGAGCACATCCCGGAGGGGGAGACCGTCGGCCGCTACCGCCCTGCGCACTGGCCGACCACACCCGAGGGCGAGGAGCGGCAGCTCCGCTACGTGGAGGCGTTCTATACGCTGCTCTTCAGCCATCCGGCCGTGGAGGCCATTACGTGGTGGGACCTGCCGGACGGGTGCTGGATGAACGCGCCGTCGGGCCTCGTGCGCGGTGACCTGAGCCCCAAGCCGGCCTACGAGCGGCTGCTTGAGCTGGTGACCCGGGAGTGGCGCACCCATGCCGAGCTGGGCACCGATGCCGAGGGCAAGGCGGGCGCGCGGGCCTTCCTGGGCTCATACAGGCTCACCGACGTCGAGAGCGGCGCGGCCGTTGAGTTCGAGCACGCAGGCGGAGAGCCCTCCCAGGTGGAGCTGGCGCTGCCATAGGCGCGCACTTAGTCGAAGCACTCGTCGGCGGGGTCGAAGGGCGGCGTCAGGAAGGTGAGGAGTCTCGTCGGTCCCGCGCCGGCCATCTCCCGCTGCTGGCTCCCTCAGGTCATATCGCGGTGTGAGCCGGCGGCTATCATGTCGCAGAGCTGCATCGTCTTCACGTTGTCCGAGAAGTTCGTCGGGGGCATCGCGTCGTTCTTGATGCAGTCCATGAACTCGCGGCTCTCCACGAAGTAGCCATAGGTGTCGCGTTCGTCGCTCGAGCCGGCGAGCTGCTCGCCCGTGTAGACCTCGGCTTCATCCTGGCCGGCACGGACGATCTGCACCAGGTCCGGCGCCCGCACGTAGGCGGAGATGCCCCGGCCGTGGACCTCGAAGCGTTCGTAACGGCCGCCGGCCTGCCGGTTGGCCGTGAACAGGCCCGAGCCGCCGCCCTTGAAGCGTATCAGCGCCTGGAAGCAGTTGTAGGAGGCCTCCCAGCGGTCTTTCGTGTACCACCAGTCGGCGTGCGCGTGCACCGACTCGGCCTCCCCCAGGATGTAGCGCATCGGGTCGAGCACGTGCAGGCCGTCGGTGTAGAGGACGCTGATGCCGAACGGCGCGCCCGTCATGTCCTTGTGGAACTCGGCCAGCACGGTCGAGATCGGGCCTTCCAGCAGCACCTCCGCCTTGGCCTTGCGTATCACGTGGCAGTAGCGCCGGTTGCAGCCGACGGCCGACTTGACGCCCGCCTGCTCTGCCGCCCGGGCCATCTCAGCCGTCTCGGCCGTGTTCATGCCGGCGGGCTTCTCGGTGAAGACGTGCTTGCCGGCCGCGATCACGTCCAGCACGATGGGTCTGAGCCCGTGCGGCGGCATGATGACGTAGACGGCGTCCACGTCCTCCCTGGCGAGCATCTCATGGTAGTCCACATAGCGGCCGGGAACGCCGTAACGGTCGGCCGTCTCGTGCAGCAGGTCTTCGTTGAGCTCTGCAATGGCGACGACGCGCACGTCGTCCATCCTTGACAGCGTCGGGTAGTGGTGGCTCCTGGCGAAGTTCCCCGCCCCGACAAACGCCACGTTCACCGTGTCCATGCCGTTGCTCCGTTGCCTCGAGGGAACCGCGCGGGCGATGGCCACTGCCTTCCGCAGGCGCAGCAAGCCAGCGCAAAAGGGGCGCCCCCGCCGGGGACGCCCCTAAGATCGCTCGTCTGTCGAGCAGCGTTCAACCGCCCCGGCCGTCTCCTCCTTATTCCTTCGCGGCGGAGTCGGTGAAGACGACCTCCTTGGCCTTGACGCCGGCCAGGATGTTACGGAACTCCGGCCCTTTCTGCCAGCACTGGCACTCCTTGAGTATTTCCATGGCGCTCTCGGCGGCGGCCTGCACCTCCGCGATCTTGCGGCCGCGGCCGATGGCGTCCTTCTCGCGGTTCTCGATGGCGTCGCGGTACCTGTCTATCCACTTCACCTGCGACATCGTGCCGGCGTAGAGGTGCTGGGTGTTGATGTTGCGCTTGAAGACCGGGCCGATCAGGTTCGGCTCCCAGCGGAACCCGGTCCCGCCGTGGCCTGCGTACGGGATCCGGCGGCCCATCAGGCCCCGCAGCGCCGGCTGGGTGGCCTTTAGCTTGCCCACGTCAATGGCGAACGTCTCGCCCGCTTTGGCGGCGTGCTTGCTGCCCACCTCGTAGGCGATGGCGTCGGCGTTCGTCTTGTGGACGAAGGTCGTGATATGCTTCAGAAACGCCTCCTGCTCCTCGTCCGTCATCGTGGGAGCGCCCTCGGGGGCGTAGGGGCCGGGCCAGTAGGCGTAGTCCTCCTCTTCCCCGCTGCTGCCGGTGGCCGAGAACTCGGCCTCGATGATCACGTCCCGCATGTCGAGCGCCGTGCGGACGTTGTCCACGATCCACTTCGTGCTGGCCAGGTTCACGGCGGCCGGCGTGTCGCCCGTGTCCACCATCGCCCAGGCGGCCTGCCCGAGCGCCACCGAACCGAAGAAGTCCCGCGCATACTCGCCGAAGACGTCGCTGGTCAGGTAGTTCACGTAGGCCCGGGACTCCGCGGCTCCCACTTCGAGGCCCAGCGACTCGATGGCATCCTCGAGCAGGCCCCTGGCGATCGGGCCGTAGATGCCGCCCGAGCCCCGCGGCTCGGCGAACTGCTTGACGCTGAACTTCGGCGAGGTGTAATGGTCCAGGCTCATCCAGACCAGGTCTGCGTCGTAGTCGTCCGTGTACCACTCCAGCAGCTCGTGCGCCCGCTGCGCGCCGACGGCCGCCGGCCGCGTCCCGGTGGTGCGCTGGACGCCTTCGATCGGCGGGAGCTTCCTCGGGTGGCTGCCGGTCTGGTCGGCTGCCGTGTAGCTTATCTGCACGATCTGCGGGCTGCCGTCCAGGGCGGCCGACGCCATCACGAACCCCCGGCACTGGATGGGCAGGTCGAAGTTGGCGTTCGAGGCCAGCATCGTGCACCTGCGCTCCGGGGGCAGGAGCTCGCCGTCCTCGTCAAACGGGTAAGTGCCCTCCAGAACGGCCCTCAGCTCTCTGCTCGTCCGCAGCATCTGCATCTCCTCGGGAAACGGGTCGGCATCAAGGATGGGTAAAAATGGCAAGGCATGCGCCTCGAAGGCTCCACAGCCTACACCACCCGTTGCCCAGCGTCAAGCGAATCGCTCGTTGCGTCCGTCGCAGGCCCTGGGCCGGCGGTTGCAGGCGGATTGCGCTTGCCGTAGAATCGGGCTGAACATGAGTATACCCGCCCCTTACACTCCTGATGCGAGCGCCACGTTCGTCGCCCTGCTGACCACGGGACCCTCCCCCGGCGAGGACCGGATACTCGAGGTAGGGGCGGTGCGCTCCGCGCCCGGCGGTGAGCTGGCCGAGTTCGCCGCCGTCACCGGGACGGAGGGTGTGCCCCGCGCCGTGAGAGAGCGGGCCGGCCTGACGGGGCGCGACGTCGCTGCCGCCGAGCCGTGTCCAAAGGTGTTCCGCCGCCTGCGCCGTTTCTGTGGGAGCGGTGCGGTGTTCGTGCACGACGCGGACGCTTTCGCTGCATTCCTGGCTGCTGAAGGCATCGCAGCGCCGGACTGCCTGGACGTGCGCGACCTGGCGCGCATCGCCTTCCCGCAGGCGAGCGATTACTCCCTGGAGTCCCTCGCGGCGCACGCCGGGCTCGCAGCCGAGCCTGCCCTGCGAGCGCTCGCCCGCGCGCGTCGCATTGCACAGGTGTGGTCGGCGCTGGTCGAGGCGGTGATCGCGCTGCCGCCGGCCGCGTTGGACGCCATCTGCCGGATTGCGGAGGCCGCACGGCATCCCCTGGCGCCCGTTCTGGAGGAGGCCGCCCGGCGGTCCGGTCCCCTGAAGCTCACGGCCGACCCGGAGGAAGGCCTGCGCGGGCTGTTTGCCGACCATCGCAAGCTCCTGCAGCGCGCCCAGAAGCACGAGCAGCCTGAGCCGGGCAGCAGCCCCGTGCCGACGGACGCCGTCTGCCGCATGTTCTCGCCCCATGGGCCCGTGGGGCGGCGGCTGCGCGGCTATGAGCAGCGCGCCGAGCAGGTGGAGATGGTGCGGGCCGTCTGCGAGGCCCTCAACGGACCCCACCACCTGATGGCCGAGGCCGGCACGGGCACGGGCAAATCGCTGGCCTACCTGCTGCCCGCCGTCGCGTGGGCCTGCACGAATCGGGACAAGGTGCTGGTCTCCACCAACACGCGGAACCTCCAGGAGCAGCTCTACCGCAAGGACCTGCCCTTCCTGACGGAGCTGCTGCCCGATCGCTTCCAGCCGGCGCTGCTGAAGGGGCGGCGCAACTACCTGTGCGTGCGCCGGTTCCTGCACGTGATGCGGCACTTCGAGCGCGAGCTGGGCGGACCGGCCGAGTTCGGCGCCCTGCTGCCGCTTGTCGCGTGGGCCGCGCGCACCGAGACGGGTGATCTGGCCGAGTGCAACGGCTTCCTGATGGACGCCGCGGCGCCGGCCGTCGTCCAGGCCGTAGTGACCGGGCCGGACGAGTGCGCCGGCCGGGCCTGCCGGTTCAGGGGCAGGTGCTTCGTGAACCGGGCGCGGGCGCTCGCCCAGCTCGCCGACGTCATCGTCGTCAACCACGCTTTGCTCTTCGCCGAGCTGGGTCTGGACAGCCGCGTGCTGCCGCCCTACCGGTGCCTGGTGTTCGACGAGGCGCACAACCTGGAGGACGTGGCCACGGAGGCGCTTGCCGCGGTTGTGGACGGCCCGAGCGTCTACCGGTATACGGGCTTCGTCTACCGCGCGCGCCGTGAAGGGGCGGGCAGCGGCCTGCTGGCGACCGTGATGTACGAGGCCGGGCGCATGCGGTCTCGCCAGGGCGAGCTGACGCGCCGCGCCGGCAAGGCGATGGAGGCCGTCGAGGAGGTAGTGGAAGCGGCGCACCAGTTCTTCGAGACGCTGGCCGCGCCCTTTGCCGAGCTCCCGCCGTCGGTCGAGCGCGTCATGCTCCGCGAGTGCGTGCCCTCCCTCGGACGCGGCAGCGAAGCCTGGCAGGCCGCCGAACGGCTCCGGGAAACCGTCTCCTCCCTGGGCGCGGCCGTCGAGGAGACGGCCGAGATCCTCGACCAGGCCGCCGAGCAGGACGAGCACATGGCGGAGCTGGCGGCCGACCTGCGCGCCCAGCTCGCGCGGCTGCGCGAGACCTGCGCGGCGGCCGAGTTCGTCTTGAGCCAGGAGAGCGCGGACTACGTGTACTGGCTCCAGCGCGACACGCGGGAGCGGGCGACGTACTACTCCGTGCACGCCGCCCCGCTGCAGATCGGCAGGCACATCCGGGACTTCTTCTTCAATGAGAAGCGCACCGTCATCATGACTTCAGCGACGCTGCGTGTCGCCGGCAGTTTTGACTATATGCTCGAACGCCTGGGCGGGGACGGGTTGGACGCCGCCAGCATGCGGTGCATTGCCGTCGGTTCGCCGTTCGACTATGACCGACAGGCGCTTGTGGGGGTGTCCACGTTCCTGCCGGACCCGGGCGGCCGACGCGACCAGGTGTTCGACGCCGAGCTGGCCTCTTTCCTCATCGAGCTGCTCCGCCGCACGCAGGGCCGCGCCCTGGTGCTCTTCACCTCCTACTCGCTGCTGGACGGGGTGTACGCCCAGGTGAAGGAGCCGCTGGCCCGGGCCGGCATCATGGTGCTGGCCCAGGGCCACAGCGGCAGCCGGGAAGCCATCACCGCCCTGTTCCGTTCGGTGAGCGCATCGGTGCTGCTGGGGACGCGCAGCTTCTGGGAAGGGGTGGACATCTCGGGCGAGACGCTCAGTTGCCTTGTGCTGACGAAGCTGCCCTTCCACGTCTTTACCGACCCGCTGGTGCGCGGCCGCAACGAGTACCTGCGCAGCCAGGGCAAAGACCCGTTCGTCCACTACACGCTTCCTGAGGCCGTGATAAGCTTCCGGCAGGGCTTCGGCCGGCTCATCCGCACGCGTACCGACACCGGCGTCGTGATCGTCACCGACCGCCGACTGGTGACCAAGGGCTACGGGCGGAGCTTCCTTGAGAGCTTGCCGACGCGGCACCGGGTGCTCAGGGACCGGCAGCAGGCGCTGTCCGCCGTCGAGCAGTTCTTCGCCCGGCGCTGATCACCTTCCCGGACGGGCCGTGAAGGCGCGGTAGACGCCGATGACGGCTTCAGCCTGGCGCTCGAGCGTGAAATGCCTGCACATGCGCTCGCGCGCCGCCCTCCCCCACTCCCGGCGCCGCTCGCCGTCCTGGGCCAGGGAGACCAGGGCGTCCGCCACGTTGGCGGCCGTGTCCGTCACGACGATGCCCGTCTCGCCGTCCCTGACGATGTCCGGCAGCACGCCGCGCTGGGCCACGATGAGCGGGTTGCCCATGGCCGCCATCTGAAGGG
>LJUE01000233.1 GCA_001303885.1 Planctomycetes bacterium SM23_32
CCACCAGGTTGCCGAGCCAGGCGTGGAGCAGTCCGTTCTCGTTATGGATCTCGACCAAGGCAACGGCCGGGTCCTCGGCGTAAGTCAGGCCCGTGTAGGGGTTGCGGTGGGTCAGCAGCTTGCGGGCGTATTCCTTTTGCAGCTCAATCGCCGGAGCGTAGAAGAAACCGACGATGTTGCGGTCCTGCGCGCGCGGCAGCTCCTCGATCTCTGCGGGCAGACCGTCGTGCCGGTTGATGTAGCGGTAGGTAAGCGTGTTCAGGTTGACGTAGATGCCACTGGCTTTGAGCTGGGCGATGAAGTAGTCGAGCCGGTCCATGCCCTCGGGCTCGAGGTCGCGCGTGTGCGGGACATCCTTCGCCAGGATGCCCTCCGGGAAGCGCTGCATGTCCATGATGTGGAAGCGGACGATGTTGATGCCGAACTTCGCCATGCGGGCGGCGATCTTCGGCGCGTCCTGCTTGAGGGGGATGTTGCCGCTGAAGGCCAGGTCCACGCCGAAGAAGCGGACCCGCTCATCGCCGACATAGAGGTGGCCGTCGGCGCCAGCCTGGACGGGGCCAAACTTGCCCGCAGGTTTGTGGTTCCAATCGCTCAGGTTGGTGACGCCGGGTGTCGCATCGTCCCACGGCAGCACAAAGGGGACGAGCCCCTCGCTCTGCTGCTGAGCCTGGGCAGGCGCGGGCCAGACGCAGAAGAGGACCAGACAGGCGAACCACAAGACACAGATCATCTCACCGGGCGCAGTAGCCATGCTTACCTCGCATCGAATGCGGCGCGGACAGGTTTCGTCCGCCCAATGTAGCTGCCCTGGTGCGCCGTGCAACGGTCAAGCGATGAATGGCAGAGCCTACTCCGCAGAAGCAGTCCCTGCCTGCGGAGGCCCGGTGGCCGGCAGAGGGCCGGGCGGCAGCGCTGCTGCTGCTGCTCTACGCCGTTCTGGTCATCGTGCCTGGTGACTGCGGCTGCGGGTCAGAGCATGCCTCCGAGCCGCTGCCACGCACAGCGCCCCCCCGCTGTGGATAGGCGTAGCCTGCCACGTCAGGCAGCGGGCCCTTCCCCGGGCGCCCGTTCCGGCAACTGGGGACCAGGGGCGCCACGACAGGCGCGCACGTACGCACGCCTCGATGGGATTACACCAGCCAGCAGGAGAACCACCGCGGCGGCGAGGATGCCCTGAGCGGGGAACTTCGCCCTGAGCGCGTACTCGAGGTAGTCGTTGTCGGTCACTTCGTCCACATCCACCTTCCGGACATCGAAGCGACCGTCCTCTCGGACCTCACAGAGCAGGTAGTGGTGTGGCCCCAACGGCTCATCCCGTGTTCCGCCGGCTCCCCCCGTTATGTACAGCGGAATGCCATCAACAGCCGTCTCCAGATAGGAATGGATGTGGCCGGCGAAGATGGCCGTGATGTCGTGTTTCCTCAGAACCGCCATCAGCCTCTCGGCGTCATCCGCCGGCAGGGCATGACGGCTTCCGGGGCGGGGGTCCACGGGCGGCACATGCATGTACACGAAGCACTGCCGATACTGCTGTCTGCGCAAGCTCAACGTCCTGTCCAACCACCCCAGGTCCTCAGGGGCACAGAGCTTGCGCGCATCGTCGAAGGCCACAAACAAAGTGTCAGCGGGCGCCGTCCGCCACGTCATGATTGCCCGGCACTGCGCAGACGGGGACCTCCATGTCCTCCTCCACCAACTCGTGGAGGACCCACTCGAACTGCCGCTCGCCGCACCGTTTGACTATGTCGCCGGTATGAAGGAGGAGCTCAACGTGGTCTTGCTTGATGCCGGCCAGCACTTCCTCGAAGGCCGACTGATTGCCCCTGTTGTCCCCCACGACGGCGAAGCGAAACGGAGCCTCTCCCTCGATTGCCTCGCCTGCGGGCGGCAGGAATGCCGGCGGCGTCTCTGCATCAAGGCAGCACCAGAGGGCGTAGACGCCGAGCAGCACGACGCCTGCGCCAAGGAGCAGGACGCTGGCGCGGCGAGGTACGCCTCGTAAGGACTGGCCGTGAACTTGTGCCATGGGGCCGCCTGCGATTCCCACGTTCGCTCTCATTGCATCAGGATTCCGCCAAGGGTCATCTGGGTTGCACGGTGTTGCTCTGCAAAGTCTGACTTGAAGAGGCCGCGTCGCCCCCCCGGCCCGCCAGGAGCACCATCACCCGGTGGCCGACGTGCTCCTCGACCACCTTGGAGCGCGCCAGCTCATCAGCGCTGAGAGCTTTCTCGAAGCGCTTCCGGTCACTGACGATCAGGGAGTTGCTGTTGTCGAGTTTGTCCAACAACTCGTCCTCAGTTCCAAGCTCCGGTATCCTCACGCGGCCGGTCCAGAGGTTGTAGACGCCGGAGAATCCGTCGCCGTACAAGTAGAGCGATCTGCCGGACGCCGCATGCTGGCTGACCGCTGCACCGAACTGCCTGCCCGACTTCACCCTGTTCGCGGCAGGAACCAGGAAAAGGTCCGTCCCCGGACAGGCGAGCACCACGGCGGCGATGAGCGCCGCCGCCTTGCGCTGGCTCGATGCTCGGGCGCTGAACGTCCCCCATAGGCTTACGGCGAGAGGGACGGCGAGCATGATCAGGGCAGCCGCTGTCCGGGCCGGGGTCAGGAACAGCGCAATCTCCCGACCGAACTCGGCCCCCGGATACACCCTTGGGATCAGAGCAGGCGTGACCAGCACCGCCGCCATCAACAAGATGGTCAAGATGGCGACACAGACAAAGGCGGCGCTAAAGAGCCGCTTTTCTGCCCGCAAGAGCCTGCCTTTGGCTGCCGGGCTCAGCGCGATATACCAGGCACAGAGCACTCCCGCGGCTGGGACCGCAGGCACAACGTAGTTCATGCGCTTGCCGGAGATGAAGGAGAAGAACACGAAGGGCACAACAAGCCACAACACGGACAACCGGATCAGGGCGTCGGCCTCGCGCCACCGTCGCACGGCGGCAACGCCTGCCAGTGGCAGGATGAATGCCCAGGGGAAGAGATACATGGGCCACCGCAGGAGGTAGTAGTGGAACGGGTTCCGGTGGCTGTAGGAGCGTATCGCGCGGCCGATGTTCTGCTTCAGGAGGATGGTGCGGGTGTATTCCGGGCCGCCTGCCACGATGGCAGGTATCAGCCATGCGAGCACTACCGCGGCGAAGGCAGCAAGACCGAGCGCGTGCGCTGCACCGCCGAGCCTTGCGTTCCTTCGGTTGACGACCCCATAGGTGAACAGGACGAGGCCCGGCACGAGGAACCCGACAGGTCCCTTGGTCAACGTGCCCAGCCCCATGGCGACGTAGCAGCCGACCCACAGCAGCAGGGCAGGCCGGCGGCTCCGGCATTGGAAAGCGCTGTACCCTGTAAAGAGGGCCACCGTAGCGAACAACATCAACAGGGGGTCCAGCACGCCGATGGTTGTGAACTTCAACAGCAGCAAACACGTCAACGCGATAGCCGCGGCCAATAGACCTCCATCCCGGCCGATTCGCGGCCGACAAAACAAGTAGGTGAGAAGAAGCGTGCCGCAGACAGCCGCGAGTGTCACGATCCGTCCTGAGTTGTAGCCCAGTCCCGCTCGCCACAGCAGCCCGGCGAGCCAGAAGAACATGGGTGGCTTCTCCACGTAGAACTCCCCGTTCAGGTGCGGGATGATGTAGTCACCCAGCACCACCATTTCTATGGCCACTTCCATATAGCGCGGCTCGTCGGGGTTCCACAGGTCGCGCGTGAACAGCGATGGAACGCCCACCAACGCCAAAAGGGCGGCCACGAGGATGATGTCGCGCCACCGTGGTTCGGTGCGCTCCTTTGTCGCGCCATTATCCATCGGCCGTCTCCCGTCTTGACTAAATCCGCGCCCTCGGCCGGCCCTTCTTCTTGCGCAGAAGACGGTGCATGCCGTCGTAGAGCCCGAGACCGGCGACGCACTCGGCTTTCATTCGCCTCAATGAACCGCCCACGCCCTGCACCTCTTGATGAGCCAATCCACTCCGCACCCGGTTGGCGACCAGGCTGGAGATACGGCGCACGAAGGGAGCCTGCCTGTTCTGCCGGACGCCGCAGGTCACCTCCCGATGTTCAATGTGTTCCGGCCGTCGCGGTATGTCGCGGGGGCGATTCCGCATGTCGGCGTCCCTGGTGGCCATGACCTGTCCGAGAGCTGCCTTGAAACCGGCATCGAAAGCCCCAGCCTACCCGCGATGGGCATCGAGGCAAACAACGACCAGCCCGGGCACATTTTCTCTTTTCTGCATGGGTTGTTCAAACGTCCTGTCCGTACTGCCGTCCTCGACAACGATCACCCCGGACGGCCTCCCCACGCGCCCTCTCATCCACATCGCCAACTCACCGAGGCAGTTGAGCGCTTCTTCGTTGTGGGCGGGGATAACGACCGATATCTGTGGGCTCGCACCCGAGTGCTCTGCCTGGGGCATCGTCTACCCACGGAGGTTGCCGCACGACGAAGATGAGGACTGCGGGCACGGATGGCGCCCGCGTGGCTTCGCCGTGACGGTTGGCCTGCGGAGCAGGGCCGTCTCCCAACAGAAGCGCCAAGGTGGCCGTCAGCCATCCAGTGAGGACGCGGCCCGAGGTCTTCTCCGACCCTCTCACTGCTGCGTGGGGGCTGTTCCGAAAGACGATGGGGAGACCCGAGGCAGCGAAGGAAGCCGCGCGAATGGCGGGCCAGGCAGCGGCGGAAGGGCCCGGTTTTCACACCGCCCCGGGCAGGCGTGCAGGTGCGGGCGCACGCTCACCGGACCTGTCATCCGCCGGGCGCTGGCGCCCGCTCCAGACACCGCCCCATCGGCCCGGGAAATGGGGAGGAGTCGGAGCAGGGACCTCTTGATGCAAGACAGACCTACGCGTAGAATCCAGCGCGCGCACACGGTCCTCGCTTGCGCACGCAGAGAGCATGGGCGGGCAACTCCGGGAGAACGGCGCAATGAGCGATGGCGAACGTGCCGCCGGCCTCGAGACGGGCGGCATGAGCTCGCCAGCAGCGACGCCCCCAGGTTCGACCAGGCCCTCACGACGGCGACGAGCAGCACCCGTCGTCACGTTGCTTCTCCTGGCGCCGGTCACTGCAGAGGTCCTCTTCGGCACCACTCGCGTCACGACCCTATTCGTCCTGGTTCCCCAGATAGGTGCCTGGGGGTGTGGCGCACTCATCATCCGCTACCTGGCTCGACGCCTCAGCAAGGGCTGGCGTGCCATCCTGCTCCTGGGCATTGCCCTGGCCGTAGCCGAGGAGTGCGTGATTCAGCAGACCTCCCTGGCTCCGCTTGTCGGTGTGAATCCAGATGAAGTCTATGGTCGCGCGTTCGGCGTGAATTGGGTCTACTTCCTGTGGGCCCTCGGTTACGAGAGCATCTGGGCCGTTGTTCTCCTGGTGTGTCTCGCCCGCAGACTTCAGCGTCCCCAGGGCAGGACCTGAGCACCTCTCGCCCTGCTTACGCGCGGGGCGGGGGTCGCGGGGAGGCCCGGGCGACGTGCGGCGGAGCGACAGAGACCCAGCAGCGCTCCCTCCGCCGTCAACAGACGTGCACCGACGCTCTGCGCTGGACGGAGAGACACGGTCTCTGTGACGCGCAAGCGGGGTCCGCTCTGACGGTCGGCAAAGGCGGCCGCATCCGCCTGGAAGGGGAGCTCTGCTCGGGCGCTTGACGGCCCCCTGCCACCTCACGCCAGCCTCAGCAGCCCCGCGATGTTCCGCCAGAAGATGTCCTCCTTCTGGTCGTCGGCCAGGTCAAGCACGTCGATCTTCCGTATCGCAAGCCGCGCGAACGACGCCGTGTCGGGGGCCTGCTGAGGGCCGTCCGTGCCGAAGATGAGCCGACCCGCCCCGAGGCGCCCCACGGCCTGCTGCACCTGCTCCAGGAGCACCACGCCGCTCAGGTCCAGGTAGACGTTATCGTGGGCCTGGGCCAGGGCGATGAAGCCTTCCAGCAGGCGGGCGTCCGTCCCAAGGTAGCAGCCCATGTGCGCCACGATCTGGATCGTGCCCGGGAACGCCCGGGCGAGGCGCTCGGCCGCCCGCACGTTCCCGAGGCAGTCTATCAGGCACGGGACGCCGCGCCTCGCCGCCAGCTCGAAGACGGGACCGACGACGTACTCGGCCAGCGTGCACTCGCCGGCGTGGATCTTGATGCCGCGGAAGCCCTGCTCAGTGAGCGCGCGGGCGATCTCGTCCAGCACTGCATGCCCGTACTGAGGCAGCGCGTAGACGTACGGGATCAGCCGGTCCGGGAACTCCCGCACGGCCTCCAGCGCCATCTCGACCGAGCGTTCGGTCGTCGTGGACATAGCGAACACGACGGACCGCTCGATCCCCGCGGCGTCCATCGTCGAGACGATCTGCGCCGCCGAGTACTCGGTCCTGTCGGCGTCGCCGTGCTTCAGGTGAACGTGCGAGTCCCAGATCCTCACGGGTTCCTCCTCGCGGCGAGGCGCGCGCCCTCCGGCACGTGCCCCTCCCGGCTTCCCTTATGCGGCGTGAACCGCAGGCCCTTGAGAAGCACGTGCTCCAGGAGTGGCTGCCCTTCCTCACGCTGAAGCCGTGTGCCCTTCCGGGCGCCCAAGCCGCAGAAGCGCCCGGCGTGCACGCGGCGTATGACCTGGTGGCCGCCGAAGGCGAGCTAACCTCCGGGGTCGCAGACGACCCGGAAGCCGATGTACTCGCGCGCGACGGTCGGCGTGTAACCCTCCCGTGCCGCGGAGCGGCAGTCCGCCCCGGAGCTGCGCCAGGACCCTCCGCGCAGAACGCGGGACCTGCCGGACGCCGGGCCCGCCGGGTCGTTCACGGGGCTCTGCCAGTAGTAGTATTCCCCGAACCAGTCCTGACACCACTCGCGCACGTTGCCGAGCATGCCGTGGAGCCCCCAGGCATTCGGCGGCTTCTGGCCCACCTCGTGCGTCTGCTCGTCCGAGTTGCGACCGTACCAGGCGTAGCCGCCCAGCAGGTAGTCGCCCTGATCGTCCCACCCGTCGCCGAACGAATAAGCCGTCGTTGAGCCCGCCCGGCAGGCGTACTCCCACTCGGCCTCGGTCGGCAACCGGTAGGTAAGGCCTTCCCCCTGGGAGAGCCGGCGACAGAACTCGCGCGCGTCGTTCCAGGTGACCATCTCCACCGGTCTCCGAGGGCCGCGGAATGCCGATGGGTCCGTCCCCATGACCTCCTCGTATTGGCCCTGCGTTACCTCGTGGGCTCCCATGTAGAACCCCCCGGTGATGCGCACGCGGTGCTGAGGCCCCTGGTAACGGCTGTGCCCCCTTTCCCGGGGTGAACTCCCCATGATGAACTCGCCCGGCGGAACCGCCACGAGGTCCATGCCCAGCTCGTTGGTGTAGCAGGCTATGCCCTCGGTGCGGTCGCCTTCGGGCGAGGCAACGGTGACCTGCCGAGTCTCGACGGTCCAGCCGGAGGGCGTGGCGGGGACGGCCCTCAGCGGCCGCTCGCCCTGCTCCCTGAGGAGCCGCTCGGTCCGCGCGCGTTCGGCTGCGGGGTCGCGTCGCCCCATCTGCCTGTCACGCTCGTACGCCTGCACGAAGGGGCCGTGG
>LJUE01000035.1 GCA_001303885.1 Planctomycetes bacterium SM23_32
GTGGCTCGCCAGCGCGGACCGTCTGGCCCACCTCGACCAGCCAGCGGCCGATGGTCCCTTCCTCCACGTTGGCGTCCACCCTGGGCATGCGGACCTTGAACATCGCGCCCGGTTCGGCTCGAGGCGACGGGGTTACCGGCGGGCAGGCACACGCCGCCCTCACAGAGATTATAGGTAGGCCCAGCGGGCGGGACAAATGATCGGCACCACCGGCGAGATGAAGCCGGACGGCTGCTGCCGGCTCTATTCCTGGAATCCCTCCAGTATCTCGCCGATGCTGCGGGCGCCCTCCGGCACCAGGAGGATCTCCACGCGCCGGTTGGCGGCGACCGGCTCGGTGGGCTCCTGCGGCTCGACGCGGGGCTCGTTCGGCCCGAAACCGACGATGTGCATCCGCTCAGGGCTGACGCCGCGTTCCATCAGGTAGCGCATGACGGCATGGGCGCGCATGGCGGCCAGGTGGTAGTTGTCCTTCCAGGGCGAATGCTGGATGGGCACGCCGTCGGTGTGGCCGTCAATGCGGATGGGCAGCTCCGAGTGCGCCACAAGGTAGTCGGCCACCTTGTTGAGCGAATCGGCGGCGTCGGGGTTGAGGTCCACCTTGCCGGAGTCAAACAGGATTTCGCTCTGCATTACGATGAAGTTGCCCTCGCGGCGGGCCTCGACGTCAATGCCGCCGAACTCGTCCAGCAGCGCCTTCAACTCGGCCGTCTGGCGGTGGAGCTTGTCCTGCTCCGCCTTCATCTCGCCGACGAGTTCGGACATGCGGCGCGCTTCCTTTCGCGCGTCGGTCAGGGCGGCCTGAAGCGTCTCGCGGTCCGTCTTGAGGGCCTGGTTCTCGGCGACCAGTTCATCGCGCTCCGCCTGGAGGCTCTGCACTTGGGCGTGCAGGTTGGCGTTCTTGCGCTCGAGGTCCTTGATCTGTGCGCACCCCGCCAGTCCCGCCAGACAAATGGCCAACCCCACCACAATCGCACGCTTCAGCATGGAAATCCGCTCCTCGGTACAGGACCGACACACAAGGGAACTTCCCCACAGCAGAGAGCCACGTCAGCAGGACGGCGCGGCGCAGCCGCCTGCCGCCGGCAACCGTCCGCGGGCCTCACGGCCCGAAGGGCGCCCAACTCGTCAGGCCTGTCGAGAAGTCAGGCCGGACCCCGTTCTCCACGACGAACAAGGCGGCAATCACCATGACCAGCAGGCTCAACGCCAGCAGAACGACCGGCAGAGCGCCGACCTCCGCCTCCATGCCCGCCAGCGGTTCAGCATAGGGCACGGCGAACTCCTCGCCCTCAAGCTCGCCGAGTTCGGCTTCTTCGCCCTCGAGCACACCGCCGAGCTCGCTCTCCTCGTAGGTGGGCTCCTCCATCGTGGTTATCTCGGCGGTGATGTCTTCCGTCTCGTCCGTCTCGCCGAAGAGGCCGGCCTGCTCTTCCTCGATGTCCATGATCTCGCTGAGCAGGTCCTCCTCGGGCACCTCTTCCTCGCCGCCCAGGTCGAGGATGTCAGTCACGATCTCCTCTTCTTCCTCGACCGGTGCTTCCCGGACGGGCCCCTCCAGCTCGAACTCGTCGGAGCCCAGGTCCCCAGAGAAGTCGAAGAACTCCTCGCCGGACGACTCCTCATCGGCGGCCTTCGGCGCCTGCAGGTCGAGTTCGGTCTCCATGGCCGTCTCGCTGGGGCCCGGAGCCGCGGCCAGGGGCTCGATCACCTCTTCGGCCGCCTCTTCAAGCTCGAACTCCTCACCGACGGGCCCCTCCTCGAGGATCTCGGTGTCGCGCTCGCCGATGGGGGTGGCGAGCTCTTCCTCAAGCAGGTCCGTCTCCGGTTCGCCGGTCGGTTGGCCCTCGAGCACCTCGGTCTCCGGCTCGCGCGAGGTCGGGGGCTCGCCCTCGTCGAGTATGTCGGTGGTCGGCTCCTCGGCGGCCTCTTCGGCCTCGACCACAGTGGGCCGCTTCTCGAGCGATTTCCTGACCTCCTGGGCCTCGACCTGGCGGAACTTCGTCTCGCCTTCGACCAGGTGCTCCCGCAGACGCCCCTCCCGGATGAGCTGGTTCAGCTGGCTCCGGTTGATCTTCAGCTCCTGCAGCACCTGCTCGTAGCTCAGGTATTCCTCGTCATTGGCCATTGGGGCATCTCCCGCTGAAAGGAATCGACATCGCCGGCCGCACCCACTTCCCAGGAAGCGGCAGCCACTGCCCTATTATAGCAACCCGCCAACCCAATGCAAACCCTATCCGCGTACGGGCCCAAGTCCGCCGCAGGGCGGCCGTTACGTGCCGTAGACGTCCTCGGGGTCAAAGACCCTTTCCTCGCAGATCTCCAGCCGGTCGGCGTCTGCCTCGTAGCGGCGGTAGTAGCAGGTGCGATAGCCGACGTGGCAGGCGGCCACCTCCTGTTCAACCACAAAGAGCAGCGAGTTGCCTTCGCAGTCTACGCGGACCTCGCGGACGCGCTGCACGTGCCCGCTCGTAGCGCCCTTGAGCATCAACCTCCCCCTGGAGCGCCGGAAGACGTGCACCAGGCCCGTCTCGAGGGTCTTGTGCAGCGCCTCGGCGTCCATGTAGCAGAGGGTGAGCACTTGCCCGTCGGCGGCGACGATCACGGCCGGGATCAGGCCGTCCTTGAAGTTGAGCTCTTCGACCAGCGCGCTCATCGCGGTGAAGTCATCTCCCGTACAGATTGCGGACACGCATATCGTACGCCTTCTGTCGGCCCAAGTCAAACCACGGCGGTCCGGGCCCTGAAGGGCAGGCACGGGGCCCCGCAAAAAGCACTTGCCAAGAGGGGCGGCTTGGCCTATATTCCGTGCGTGGGCCGGTGGGTCCGGCCCGGGTGGAGGCAGAGGCAGGGACCATGTCCCAGGTGGCGCTCCAGTCAAGCGTGCTCGTGCTGAACAGGGGGTTCGTCCCCGTGCACCTCGTCACGGCGCAGCGTGCCTTCGGCATGCTGTTCAAGGCGATCGCCGAGGTGGTGTTCATGGAGGACGGCCAGCTCGAGCTGTACAACTTCGAGAGCTGGCAGCAGGTCAGCGAGTTCAGGCGCAGGAACGGGCTGGCCGACGACGAGGCCGAGTGGGTCTCGACGGTCAGCTACGACATCCAGGTGCCGCGCATCATCCGGCTGCTCTTCTACAACAGCTACCCCGAGCGCCGGGTGAGCTTCAACCGGCGCAACATCTTCGCGCGGGATGAGAACTGCTGCCAGTACTGCGGCGCCCGCTTCCCCACCAGTGAGCTGAGCATAGACCACGTGATCCCCCTGTCGCGGGGCGGGACCACGTCGTGGGCCAACGTGGTCTGCGCCTGCACGCGGTGCAACAAGCGCAAGGGCGGCCGCGACCCCCAGGAGGCCGCCATGACGCTGGTCCGGCGGCCCCGCGAGCCCCGGTTCAACCCTCTGATCCGGCTCAAGCTGCGGCGCAGGAAATACTACTCCTGGAAGCAGTTCCTGGACGAAGCTTACTGGTCGGTCACGCTGGAGTAAGGGCGCGCCGGGGCGGTCCTGACCCGCCACGGTGGGACGCCCCGCCGGTCGGGCTCCTTTCGCCGTCTTATGCCGCTGCCGAGGTGCAGATACGATTGGACAACACAGGGCCGGGCAGGGCGCAGCGCGCGGCCAGGGGGGCGGCGGGNNNTCACGGCGTCAGCGACTGGCTGCGCAAGCGGCCGGCTGAATCTGTGGCCGCTCTACTTCCAGGAGACCCGCCTGGTCCAGACGCCCGACGGCGCCCGGCCCGTGCGGACCGTCGAGTTTCTCTACCCGATCTTCGCAAGCGAGAGCTACGCGGAAGGCGGCTGGCATGCGGTGCGGCCGCTCTACGCCTTTGAGCGCTCCCGCAACGAGGGATGGTGGCGGCTCCAGTATCTCTGGCCTCTGGGGCTGGCCTTCCGCGACCGCGAGGCCCTGACCCACCACCGGCTCTTCCCCTTCTACGACTACCACAAGAGCTGGTCGCCCAAGACGCAGCGCCACGCCGTCCACGCCCACCTGCTCCAGTTGATCCGCTGGGGCAGCGACGACCAATGGGGCCCTTACTTCGCCGTCTTCCCTCTGGGCGGGGTGACCCACGGGGTGCTGGCCGACACATGGAGCTTCCTGGTGTTCCCGCTCTACTCCTACTACCGCCAGGGGAGCTACGTGCGCCACGACCTGCCGTGGCCCATCGCGGGCTTCGGAGGCACGCCCGACGGCTCGAAGCGCATGCTCCGCGTCTGGCCGTTCTTCGTGCGGCAGGTCAAGGACACGCCGCGTGAACTGCGCTATCGTTACGACGTGCTCTGGCCCGTGCTGCGCTGGGGCGGCCTGGACCGCCGGGGCGACTACTACCACACCGTGACCGTCGTGACGCCCTTTTACTCGGTGATCAAGACGTGGGACCGCCAGGGCAACCTGGTGGGCGTGCTCAGGGGCGTGCTCGGCGTCTTCGTGCGGGGCGGCGACGAGGACGGGGCGGACGTGGGCGGCTGGTCGGCCCTCTGGTCCATTGTCAAGCGCACCCGATGCCGCGGGCGCCGACGAGCCGGAACGCAGCTGGGCCCGCTACCGCGTGCCCTGGCCGCTCGTCTGGCTCGACCGGGACCGCCGGGAGGCCCGCCACCACAAGGCGGGATTCGTGATTGCGCCGCTGCTATGGCACTACACAGAGAGCAAGGTGCAGGAGGACGGCTCGGAGCGCCGAGGCCACCGCACCACACTCTGGCCGCTGGTGACCTGGGCCCGAGGCACCGAGGGGGACGCACACGTGTGGGTGGTAAGCCACGGCTGGGAGGACCCCTCCCAGGCCTACAAGCGCATCTACAGGGGCATCTTCGAGGTCTTCCAGTTCCACCGCGAGGCAGACGGCGAGAAGGAGACACGGCTGCTGTGGCGCCTCTACCACCACCGGCGGGGGCCGCGCGGCCGATACCTGAGCCTGGCCAGTCTGTTCACCTACGACAGCCGAGGGGACGCCGTGGGGGAGGAGGACGCCTATGCATCCGCCCTGTTCGGTCTGGTAAAATGCTCCTGGTCGAAGGGCGGGCGTCGCTGGCGGGTCCTCTACATACCCTTTGGCGGCACGGGCGACACGAGCGCGGAGAGCAGGGATGCTGAAGCTCGTTGAGGGCGCCAGAGACGCGTGCCTCACGGCCCATGACGTCGGCGTGCTGGCATGGGACAGCGTGCGACACGCCGGTTACGCCGTGCGGCGCCACAAGTTGCTGTTCAGGCAGCTCTTCGAGGTGGGCAACAGCAGCCTGCTGATCGTGGGGGTGTTCGGCCTTTTCGTCGGGCTGATTCTGGTCCTCTACGGGGGCGACCAGCTCTCGCGGTTCAACCAGGAGAAGTACATCGGCCTGACGGGTCTGGCCGTGGTGTGGGAGTTCGGCCCGGTCTTCACGGCGTTCATCCTGGCCGGACGCATCGGCAGCGCCTACGCGGCCGAGATCGGCACGATGAAGGTCTCCGAGGAGATAGACGCGCTGCAGGTGATGGGCGTCAAGCCCGAGGCCTACCTGGCGGCCCCCCGCCTGCTGGCCTGCGCGTTGATGCTGCCCGCGCTGGTTGTCTACGCGGACTTCGCCGCGATGATGGGCGGGGCCGGCATGGCGTGGGTCTCGGTGCGGGTTGCGCCGAGCGAGTTCTTCCGCGTCTTCTTCCAGTACCTGGAGTTCAAGGAGATGGCGCGGTCGCTGATCAAGGCGGTCGTCTTCGGCGGCATCATCGCCGTGACGGGCTGCTACCACGGCTTCAGGACCACCGGCGGCGCGGAGGGCGTGGGCAAGAGCACCACCGCCAGCGTAGTGCACAGCCTCCTGGCCATCCTGGTGGCAGACTACTTCATCAGCCGCATCCTGCTGGCCCTCTGAGCCCGTAGGCGGGCTCGACGGCCGGTGCAGGTAGTTGGGCGCGTCGCAGCAAGGAGGAGGACGATGACACGCAAGGTGCTGGTGGGCATGCTGCTGCTGGGAGCGCTGTTTGTGTTCGGCCTGGCCACCTTCTACGTGAAGAACTGGCAATTCCACGTCGGGCACGGGTATCGGCTCACGGCCCACTTCCCCGTGGTCCACACGCTGGACAGAGGGGACGTGGTTCGCATGGCGGGCGTCGTCGTGGGCACGGTGGAGGACCTGCAAATCAGCACGGAGGCCGCCACCCAGTTCCCCGTTCGCGCCACGCTGTGGCTCCGCCAGGGAGTGGTCGTCCGGGCGGACGACCAGGCCAGCATCAAGATGACCAGCGTCTTCGGAGGCAGCTACGTGGCCATAGAGCGCGGCGACCCCGAGGCGGCCGAGCTGCGCGACGGCGACCAGATCAAGCGCACCGAAGTGGCGCCCAGCGTCACCGAGGTCATCGAGCAGTCCAAGGTCACCTTGCGGGAGATCAGCAAGGCCTTCGAGGACGTCAGCGCCATCACGAGCGACCTCCGTGAGGGCAAGGGCGCGCTGGGGCGCCTGTTGCAGGACGAGGAGTTCTTCGACAAGCTGGACCGGATGGCCACAGACCTGGGCGAAGCCTCGGCCCGCCTCAGAGATGGTGAGGGCGCGCTGGGCAAGCTCGTCATGGACGACCAGATGGCCGCAGACCTGGAAAGCATCGTCTCCGACACAAAGGAACTCACCCACCATCTGCGGCAGCTCGCCGACGACCTGCGCTCCGGCGAAGGCACGCTGGGCAAGCTGCTGGAGAGCGACGAGCTCTACGCCAAACTTGACGAGTCCATCGGCACCGTCAACGACGTCGCCAAGCTCTTCAAAGAGGGCGAAGGCGTCGTCTCCAGGCTGCTCCAGGACCCCGAGATGGCCGACGACCTGCGCGCGCTGGCCTCCGAGGCCAATGACGCGGCAGCCAACCTGAAGGAGGTCACGGACAAGATAGCGCAGGGCGAGAACACCCTCGGCAAGCTGCTGGAGAGCGACGAGGTCTATGTGAAGCTGGACGCCTCGCTGGACGACCTCAACGAGTTCACCAAGGCCCTGGCGGAGGGCACGGGCACGGTCGGCAAGCTGGTGCACGACGAGGAGGCCTACAAGAAGCTGACGGCCCTCATAGATAGCGTGCAGGGCATCGTGGACACCTACAGGGAGCAGTCACCGGTCATCAGCCTTGCAGGCGCGGTGTTCGGAGCCTTCTGAGGGGCGGGATCGGGCAGACGCCATGATCGAAGTGCGCGACCTTGTGGCCGGCTACGACGGGACTGTCGTGCTGGACGGCATCTCCCTGTCGGTCGAGGCGCGCGAGATCGTCGTCATCATGGGCCAGAGCGGCTGCGGCAAGTCCACCTTCCTGAAGCACCTGATAGGGCTCCAGAAGCCTATCAGCGGGGACGTGAAGATCAACGGCATTGATGTGGCGCACATGAGCGAGGAGGACTACCGCGCCTTCTGCCGTTCGGTGGGCGTGCTGTTCCAGAGCGGCGGCCTGTTCAACAGCATGACGGTCGGCGAGAACGTGGCCTTCCCGCTGCGCGAGCACACGAAGCTGGCCGAGCCCGTCGTTGACATCGTGGTGAAGCTGAAGCTTCAGCAGGTGGGGCTGCCGGGCATTGAGGGCCTGATGCCCTCCGCGCTGAGCGGCGGCATGAGGAAGCGGGCCGGCCTGGCCCGTGCCCTCGCCCTCGACCCCACCATCCTCTTCCTCGACGAGCCCACCACCGGGCTCGACCCCATCATCGGCGCAGGCATTGACGCCCTGATACTGCGCATCCGCGACATCTACAGGGCCACCATGGTGGTGGTGGCACACGACATAGCCAGCAGCATGCACATCGCGGACCGGATCGCCATCTTCCGCGACAACAAGCTCGTCGAGCTCGGCACCCCGGAGCAGATCCGCGGCAGCCCGAATCCCTACGTTCAGCAGTTCCTCAACCGTCAGCCGGACCGCACCGACCACCCAACCGAGTCATTCGGCTATCTGAGGTGACCGGCGGGCGTCCGAACGGCCAGAAGGGGTCACTGGGAGGGGGAGTTCTTCGGCCACTTGCTGCGGTCCCGCTCGCACTGCTGGAGCAGCTCTCGGAACGTCATCTCCTCCAGGGCCTCTTCCTGGGCGCGGATCGAAGAGCGGAACGCTGCCTCCAGTTTGTCCTCGTAAGGCTTGTCCTCGGGGCGTCCGGATCGGGACTCGGCCCGGAAGCGGTCCGTTATGCTCAGCACTTCGCTGAGCTTCAGCTTCGAGAGGTCGCGGGCGGGATGGAACTCGTCGCGCTCGGCCCCGACCGGCGTGAGCAGCCCGAGCCGCACGAGCCGACCCGCCGCGTCGGCCGCCTCCTCCGGGGTGATCTGCAGGATCTCGGCCAGCCGGTGCGCCCTGACCGGCTCGCCGGTCTCCCAGAACTCCCTGGCCACGTACATCATGATGCGCGCCGCCAGATAGCGGTCAATGAACACGCTGGAGAGCTGGTGGAGCTTGTCCCGATAGCGCAGCAGGCCCACGTTCTGGATCGTGAACGCGACCTCGGCCCCGAAGAGCACAATGAGCCACAGCAGCCAGACCCAGAGCAGGAAGACGGGTATGGCCCCCAGCGAGCCGTAGATCCGCTGGTAGCGGACGGCCTTGAGCACGTAGAGGCTGAAGAGCGGTCGCGCCCCGTGCAGCAGGACGGCGCCCAGCAGCGCGCCCCAGGCCACGCTCTTGAAGCGCACGCGCGTATGAGGGAGGAACTTGTAGAGCGCGACCAGGACCAGCCACGTGGTCACCAGGGGCAGCACGTGCTCGCCGAGCCCCGTCAGCACGCGCACGAACTGGCCGAGGACAAGCATCTCGCCCAGAGCGCCCTCGATGTAGCCGCCGAGCCGCTCCTGCGCCCACAGGGATGCGCCAATCAGCGCCGGCCCCAGCCAGATCAGCGTGCAGAACGAGGTGAACTTGATCCAGAACGGCCGGCGCTCGGCCACCTTCCAGATCTGGTTGAGCGTGCGCTCGATCGTGTTCAGCAGCATGGTGGCCGTCACCAGCAGGAACAGGATGCCCGCGATGCCGATCTCGGCCCGGCCGACCTTCTCGATGAAGATGCGGATGTAGTCAACCACGGCCAGGCTGATGCCCCGGGCGGCCACCTCGCGGCTCCTCTCGAAGGCGGCCTTGTAGGCCTCGGCCGCCTCCTGCGGACGCCCGGCCGACGCGTAGAGCGTGCCCAGCGCGTAATAGGCCTCGCTGGAGTGCTGAAGTGTGGCAGCGGCCGCCTGGAGATGGCCCAGCGCATCGGCCAGCGCCTGCGGCGCCTCGGCGTCGCCGCGCTCCTTGAGCTCCTGGTAGGCTTCGGCGCTGCGTTTGCCCAGCGTGAGCCGCGCCTGGCCCAGACGCCCCAGCGTGCCATCATGGTGAGCCGCCTGCTCGGCCAGTTCCTCCTCCCCAACCGCCCGGCTCGCCAGCAGCAGTGCGTCGCAACGGCACAGCAGGGCCGTGCGATAGTGCCGCACGGCCTCTTCAAGCGCCCCGTCCTGCACGAGCCGGTCGCCCAGGTCGGCGTGGTTCTGCGCAACCGCCTCCCGCGTCTTCACCGGAGGGTAGCCGGCCCTCTCGGCGGCCTGGAGCGCCTCGATGGCCGCAGCGTAGTCGCCGACCGCCCGGGCAGCCTGCGCCGCCTCATAGCGCTCCCGGGCCTCGCGGCCCGTTGCGTCACCGCCTCCGGCGGCCTCCGGCTCCAGGCCGGCCGCCTCGAAGTACCGCAGCCAAGCCTGCCGTTCCAGTTGCCCAAAGGCCGGCCGGAGGGGGCCGGCCGCCGAGAGGCGCAGCGTGCTCATCCCCTCGCGGACGGCGGCCGCGTCTGCGCCCGCAGCCAGCGCACGCAGATAGAGCTGGAGCGTCGGGGCGACGGCCCGTGAGCGCGCACGGCGGTCCGCCTCGGCCAGCAGCTCCTGCGGCGACATACCCGCCAGGGCCGCCCCCTCCCCCGCGAAACGGCCCTCCTGGCCCTCTGCCCGGGCCTGCCTCTCCAGCAGCGGCCCGGCCAGTATCCCGCGGAAGATGGCATCCTGCGCCCGGTTCTCCAGGCCCTCTAGCGCCGCGAAACCGCGGAAGAACGAGAATGCCACGGCAAACAGGGGCACCAGCGACAGCAGCGTCGTGAACGTCAGCGCCGCCGCCTGCTGCGGGCAACGGTTGCGCACCAGCTCGCGGAGGATGTAGAAGTAGAGCCGCACCTGCCGGCGCACAAAGCCCACCCAGAAGGACGGGTCCGCCGCGTCCTCCCACCTGATCTCCTCGATCGTCTGGCGCAGCCGCGTGAACATCGGTCCTCCATGCGCTCCGTGTTCAGGGGCAGTAGTCCGGGTCCGGTGCCTCGCGAACGACGCAGTCCTTGCCCTCGCTCAGGGCGGCGATCTCCTGCCTGACGGCCGCCACCTCCTCCTCGCTGTCCACCAGGCCGAAGACGAGCCTGGTCCGGTAGGTTGCCTCGGGCGCCAGCTCGATGACGCGCCCCTTCTGGCGCTCAAACAGGCGGGGGTTCGGGTAGTCGGTGCCGGGCTCCAGCCCGGTGACGTAGCCCTCGCAGTCGGCCGCCGTGTTCCTCCAGATGGTGAAAGCCGGCAGCTCTTCCACCGAGTAGCGGATCGTGGCAGCGGTCTCTTCCTCGGGGTCGGCCAGCGCGACCATCGTCTGCCCGCCGTCGTCGGCGTGCATGCGCAGGAAGTAGCACTGCTCGGCAAACCCCGGCTCAGGCGGCCCGTAGGTGTCCCAGGTGGCCATGTCCTCCTGGGCCCGCTTGTCGCGCGGGGCCACGAAACTGGCGGCGGCCAGCAGGCGCGCCCCCTCCCCGAGCAAGGGCGGGCCGTAGTTGCAGTGATAGAGGAGCTCCATCTCCGTCGGCATCGCCCCCAGGTTCGTAATCACGTCCTGCACGGCGAACTCCCGCGAGCCGGGCACAGTGGAGATGGTGGACAGCATCGAGAACGACGGCCCGAACATCCGCGTGTCGGGCACCTCGCCGACCACGGACAGCTCATAGGGCTCCTGGAGCTGAACGCGGACGGCCACCCGCATGGCGGGCGTGTTGGCGATGGTGCCGTGCAGGGGCAGCGTCACGCGCTTCTGCATGCCCGCCACGCCGGGCAGCACGTCCTCTCCGGGGGCGCCGTGATAGGAAAGGCCGCACCGGCATATCAGCTCGTTGAAGCCGGTCAGCCAGCCCAAGCCGCCGGCCGCGCCCGCCTCAACGAAGGAGGGGTGAACGACCTGGCGCACCGGGCTACTCCAGCCCAGGGACACCTCGTCGGTGAACGCTTCCAGCACGCCCATCCCCCGGGTCGGCACCACGAGCACCGTCATGCAGCCGTTGTCTATCTCCACCAGCTCCACGCCCTGCTGCTTGCCGCCGGTGAGCGTGTAGTTGCTGATGTGCCAGGAGGGGCCGTCGTAGCCGAGGAAGTTCTCGCTGCTCAGCTCGTAGGCGTCCTCGCTGACGTTCTCCCATCCGTCCGTCACGACCCTCTCGAAGTAGTCGGCCATGTTGACGTCCTCCCTAAGCCCGGCCGCGCGGCTGTCTAAAGCCGCCGCGACCGCATTATGCCCACTACCAGCCAGATGCCCAGGATGAGCCCGAACAGCAGCCCCGCCAGGCCCAGCAAGCTCACGTCCCACCCGAGCAGATTGACCGCGCCGATCTCCGCGCTCAGCAGCGTGGCCGAGGCGATGATGATGGCGGCCAGGATGATGCTCACCGACAGGCGGTTGCCCGTCTGGTCGAGCTCGGTCAACCCCTTCTCGAAGCCCTCGTGCCGGATGGTGAACTCGAAGAGCCCCCGCTGCAGCTTCTGCAGGAAACGCCTCACCTCCCGGGGCCCGTCGCTCACCAGCGCGCCCAGGTGATAGCCGCCGGATGTGAGGCTCCGCTTGACGCTGGCGGGAGTAAGCCGGTCCCGCAGCAGTCTGGCGCCGTAAGGCTCCGCCAACGCGGCCACGTTCAAGGCCGGGTCAAGCTGTGTCACCGCTCCGCTGATCGCCACCAGCGCCCTGCCCATCAGCACGAAGTCGCGCGGCACCTCCATGCGATACCGCCGCACGACGTTCATCACGTCCTGGAAGGTGTCCTGGAAGTTGAGCTTCTCCAGCGGCACACTGCTGTGCCGCTCCAGCAGGCCCACCAGCTCCTCGCGCAGCTCCTCGGAGTCGCCCTGGTCGGGCACGCGCCCGATCTCGCTCAGCACCTCGGCCACCAGTTCGAGCTGGCCGTTGCCCAGCGCCATCACGCACACGGCCAGCTCGCGGCGCAGCCGGGGACTGACCCGCCCCACCAGCCCGAAGTCCAACAGGCCCACGCGCCCGCGCTCCGTGATCAGGATGTTGCCCGGGTGCGGGTCGCCGTGGAAGAAGCCCAGCGTGAAGAACTGCTTCAGGTAGAGGTCCATCACCGTCTGGGCGATGGCGCCCCTGTTGACCGCCGCCGCCTCGTTCGCCAGCACAGCGCTCAGGTGCACGCCTTCGAGGCGCCTCATGGTTAGCACGCGCTGCGTCGTGTAGTCCCAGTAGACGCGCGGTATCTCGACGCGGTCGTCGTCCTCGAAGCTGCCCTGGAAGCGGTGCGTGTAGGCGGCCTCCGCCACGAAGTCCAGCTCACGGGTGATCCCCCGGGCGAACTCGTCCACCAGCATCGGCAGCCGCAGGGGCTCGAACTCCTCCACCCGGTCAGCCTGCGCGGCCAGGAAGGTCAGGATCGCCACGTCGTCCTCGATGACGCGCTCAATGCGCGGGCGGCGGACCTTGACCACCACCGGTGTGCCGTCCGGCAGCACCGCGTCGTGTATCTGCGCGATGGACCCGCTGGCACGGGGTTCATCGCCGAACTCGCGGAACAGCTCCTCCACCGGCGCGCCCAGTTCCTCCCGGAGGATCGCCTTGCTCACCTCCGCCGAGAAGGGCGCCACGTGGTGGCAGATGCGCTCCAGCTCGCGGATGTACTCGGCCGGCAGGATGTCAGGCCGGGTGGACAGCATCTGGCCGAACTTGACGAAGGTCGGCCCCAGCTCCTCCAGCACCGAAGCCAGCCGCGCCGCCAGGTCTTCGGGCCTGAGCTCGCCCATCCGCCGCGGAATGCGCAGCCACGCCGGCAGGTGCCGCTGCAAGTCCAACCGGCTGATGAGGAAGCCCAGCCCGTGGGAGGCCCCCTTGCGCGCGATGTGGGCCACCCGCCGCACGCGTCTCGGCCCCTTCAGGATGGAACTTACCCTCATGGCGGCCTCTTCGTCATTCCTGATGCTCCCCTGGGTGGGCCCCGCCCCCGGCCGCCCGCCTCAGGCAGCCGGCTCCTGCTCCTCGCCGCCTGGCGCCCCGGCTTCGGCTTCGCGCTCCAGTTCCCACAACCTGATGCTGCGGATGAACTTGTGGTACGCCGCCCCGACCGCCACCGCAAAGCCCGCCAGGCCGTCCAGCAGACCCAGCCTCAGCAAGTAGCTGTCCAGGAAGGCCAGCGGGGGCTCCAGCAGGAGCCGCGCCATCGAGGCCCCCTCGCCGCGCTCGAACCGCTCCCTGGCACCGGCCTCGGCCATGCGGGCCGAACGCACAACGTAGTCCAGCATACCGCCCGAGTAGCTGTGGTGCAGTATTTCGCCCTTCAGCCGTTTGGTCCGCCCCACGACCACCGCGTTGGGGTGCGGCTCACGGCCCGCTATGGCGGCCGCGTCCCGGCGCACCAGGCGCAGTCTGTACTGCGGATACCACCTGCCGTGCGTCACCCAGCGGCCCAGGAAGAACGTCTTCCGCCGGAAGGCAAACCCGTCATATCCGCCCGCGTCCGGCATCTGCAGGAACTGGCTGGCCTCCTCCAGGGCCTCGGGCGTGAGCCGTTCGTCGGCGTCGAGCCATACCACCCAATCGCCGCTCGTCTGCTCGAACGCGAACCTCGTCTGGGCCACGTAGCCCGGGAACTCCCGCTGGATGATCTTGTCGGTGTAGCGACGGGCAATCCCGACCGTGGCGTCCTGGCTGTAGGAGTCCACGATGATCAGCTCATCGGCCCACTTGATCGTCTCGAGGCAATCGGCGATGTTCTGCTCTTCGTTGTACGTGATCACGAAGCCGGAGACAGTCTTGCCGCCGATCACCGCCGGGTCCCCCGACTGGCGAAGTTTCTCACCGAAACGCGCCTATTAGAGCATACGCCCGGTCAAGGGCGCAAGGCCGACGCGAATGCCCGATCCCTTCATGGGGGGCCGGCCGCCTGGCGGCTGAAGGCCAGCAGCTCGCGCGCCTCGGCGTTGTCGGGCTGGAGGTCCAGCACGCGCAGCGCAAGCTCGGCGCCGCGCTCGGGCCGGTCCAGCGGCCCGGCGTAGAGGCGCGCCAGAGCCAGGAGGGTCGGCACGCTATCGGGGTTCCGCTTCAGGATAGCCTCCATGATCTGGGCCGCCTCGCGGTTCTGCCCCATGCTGCGCAGCAGGACGGCCACCCGGTCCTGGGCGGCCTGGGAATCCGGCTCGTGGACCAGGGCCGCGCGGTAATGCCCCAGGGCCTCGCCCGTCCGCTCGAGCCCGGCCAGCGTCTCGCCCAGCTCGAAGTGCACGGCGAAGCTGCCCTGCCCCTGCTCGACAGCCTTGCGCAGCACCTCCACGGCAGCCTCCGGCACGCCGAACGCCCGCAGTGCGGCGGCGACCCTGACTGCATGCTCCTGGCTGGCCGGCGCGAAGAGGTCCAGCCGCACCAGCGGCGTGCGCAGCAGGTCGAACAGCTCCTGCTGCTGCCGGGGCCCCGCGCCGCCCAGCTCCGTCAGGGCCGCACGCGTGCGCTCGGCATACGCGCCCGCCAGTCCTCTCAAGCCCACCAGCCGCCCCGTCTCGCTCACGAAGGAGAGGCGTTCCGTCAGCCGCTCCGGCCCCCTCAAACGGTACTGGAGCGCCGCCGCCAGCGGCGCCGCCCTGGGGGGCGCCGCCAGGTCGCGCGCCAGCACAGGGGGCCGGCGCGGATGCGACAGCCGGTACGGAGCGACCCCTTCAGCCAACGCAGCAACGTCGTCCCGGCCCGCCGCGAAGGCGACGATCAGCTCCAGTGGATCCCAAAGCACGTCGCCGTCCACGCGGCGCTGCCCCGCCGCCAGGCGCGCGAACGAGACCGCCCGCGCCGAGCCTGCCACAAGGACCAGGTCGCGGCCCTGGGCGAATGCGTCAACGGACGGGAACGCCTCGCCAACGGTGGCCAGCGCGCCCCGGAGGGCTTCCAGCTCCACGCACCCGGCCGGCAGGCAGAGCACGAAGGCGCCGTCCGCCGCGAGCAGCCCTCGCACGCGGGCCAGGCCCTCTCGACTCACGACTCCAAGGGGGCCGCCCGCAGCGGAGAGGGGGCCGGGCCCGCAGACGATGACGTCAGACCTCGTCTGCGGGGCCACTCCCCACAGGTTGACGGCCGCCACCTCCGCGTCGCCCGCCGCACGGCGCGCGGCCGAAGGGGCACCCCTCAAGGCCGGCCGTATGACGGCCACGCGCCGAGCCGAACCGGCGAACGCCGTCCCCAGAACGGTCCCGAGCTCCACCGGCGCCAGGGCGTCCCGTCCCGGCACGCTAAGGGCCGCCAGATTGCCGTTGCGGAACTCGGCCCGCGCGGCGCCCGCTTCCACGACGACGGTGAGCCCGGCCGGCCCCAGCTTCGCATCGGTCACCCTCACAGAAGACGCTGCACCGCCGGGCAGAGCGCCCCGCAGGTGCTCCTCAGCCCGGCGTCTGACCGGCCGGAAGCCCAGGTGCGGCTCAACCACGAGGCACCACGCCACACCTCCTGCCGCCGCCAGGAGCACGGCAGCCAGCAGCGCCCTGGTCCCTGCCTCAGCCCGGCCGCGGCCCGCCAGGCACATGGGCGCCACGGCTGCCAGGGCCAGCACGGCCGGCAACGCGTACGCAGCCGCATAGCGGTCCGCCAGCAGCCCGGATGCCGCCGCCCCCGCGGCCGCCGCCATCAGCGACCCGGCCATGCCTCGCCGTTCCGCCCACGCCGGCCCGGAGGCCAGCCCCAGAAGCAACGCCAGGATCCACGCCGGAAAGACGCGGCCCGGCGTGAGCACGGCCGGCGCCGTCTGCAGGAGCGCCGATTCGCTGAAAGCAAGGTCGGGATAGAAGAAGAACGAGTAACCGCACAGCAGCGAGATCAGCACGCACCCCAGCGCAGCCAGCGCGAGCCCGGTTCGGCTCCTGCCCGACGGCCCGAACATGGCAACGAAGACGGCCGCGCCCAGAGCGAAGCAGAGGCCCAGGTCGGCGCCGGCGTATGCCAGGGACCGCGCGGCCGGCAGGTAAGCGCGGACCAGGGCGGCCGCTGCCGCACCCAGCCCGGCCGCCACCAGCAGACGGGCGCGCGCATGTGGTCGGCCGGG
>LJUE01000036.1 GCA_001303885.1 Planctomycetes bacterium SM23_32
CACCAGGACGGTGTGCACGCGCACGCCGCGCCCACGCATCTCACGGATCAGTGCCTCCGGCGGTCGGCCGTGGTCCTCGCCGTCGCTCACCAGCACCACGAGGCCCGCGCCCGTGTCCCGAGCCAGCAGGTCGCGGGCCGCCTCCAGGGCCGGCGCCAGGCGGGTGCCCTGCGTGCCCGTCCAGTCGGTGCTGGCCCGGCGCAGCAGCGTCAGGAAAGCGTCCCTGTCGGCCGTGAGGGGGCAGACGACGACGGCGTCCTGGGCGGCCGCGACCAGGGCCGTCCTGGCGCCCGGCACGAGCGCGGCGACCTGCTCCACGGCTTCGCGCGCGACGGTCAGCCGGTCCGGCGCCAGGTCGTCCGCTCCCATGCTGGCCGAGACATCCAGTACGAAGACCACGGGCACCAGCCCGGGCGAGAGCGTGCCGCCGGGGAAGGCCACCGGCGAGGCCAGCGCCAGCACGAGGAGGGCCAGCGCGCCGAGCCGCAGGGCGCCGCGCGCCGTGTTGCCCCTCTGCGCCGCGGCCCCTGGGGCGCCGGTCAGGGCGCGCTCCACCCCAGCGGCGCGGCGGCTCGCCCGCGCCCAGAGCAGATAGGCGACGGGCACCAGCACAAGGCCGAGCAGCGTGAGCGGGTGTTGGACGTGGAGTGCGGGCATGGTGGCTCAGGGCCCGCCGGCGCCTCTGAGTATCTGCGTGCCGACGCCCCTGTCAGTGAAGATCTCCAGCAGCAGCGAATGCGGCAGCCGGCCGTCAATGATGTGGGCCTTGCGCACGCCGGCGCCCAGCGCGGCGATGCAGGCGGACACCTTCGGCAGCATGCCGCCGCTGATGACGCCCTGGGCCATCATGCGGCGCACCTCGCCTTCGGCCACGGTGGACAAGAGGGACGCGGTGTCGCCCGGCCGGGCCATGATGCCGTGGACGTTGCTCAGGAAGACCACCTTCTCGGCCCCGATGGCAGCGGCCACGGCGCCGGCCGCAGTGTCGGCGTTCACGTTGTAGAGCTGGCCGGTCTCATCCTGTCCGATGGGCGGCACGGCCATCACGGCGCCGGCAGCGGCCTGCGAGAGCATCGGCTCGGTCTCCACGGCCACGACCTCGCCGACGTAGCCCAGGTCCAGCTCCTGAGGCGCGCCGTCCTCGTCGGGGGCCTCCAACACCTTCCTGCGCGCTTTCAGCAGGCTGTGGCCGTCTCGGAACCCCGGGACGCCCCGGCCGCCGAACGCGCGGATGCGCCGCAGTATGTCGGCGTTGACGCGCTCGGTAAGCACGCGCACCACGACCTCGAGCGTGGCGGCGTCGGTGACGCGGTGGCCGCCGACGAACTGCGGTGAGAGGCCGGCCTGCTCCATGGCGCTGGATATCTGCGGCCCGCCGCCGTGCACGACGATGGGCCGGATGCCGACGGCCGCCAGGAAGACGACGTCCTCCAGCACGTCGTCGAGGACGGCGTCGCTCTCCATGGCGTTGCCGCCGAACTTGATGACGACGGGCTTGCCGGCGAAGCTCAGGATGTAGGGCATGGCCTCGATCAGGACGTCGGCCTTCTTGATGGCCTCTTCCATGGCGGTCTCGGCGGTTGGGGGGCAGCTCTGAGGGAGGCCATTCTACCAGGAGCCGGGCCGGCCTGTCAGGGGCGAAGGCGGCCCTCTGAGGCCCTTTTGGGGCGGCGCGCGGGCGAGGGCATTTTTCTTTGACACTACCCGGCAACTGCCTATAATGAGCCGCTGCGTGGCGTTGGCCTCTATCGAGAAGCCAGGAAGATGGCGCTGAAGCAGCGATTGGCCGCCTTCGCGGGGGCGTTGTTGTGCGTGATGGCGGGGCCGCTTCTGGCCGCAGATACCGGCACGGCCCATGGCGCACTTGAGCGCGACCTGGTCGCCGTTGATCCCGCCGACCACCTGAAGGTCCTCTCCAGCTACCAGAGCCGTTTCACCGGCTACGCGGGATGTGACGAGGCGCGGGCCTACATCGCCGAGCAGTTCACGCAGATGGGCCTGGCCAACGTGCAGGAGACGCCCTTCCAGGTGGTGGTGCCCATAGCGCCCGACGACGAGCGCTGGGGCAGGAAGCTGCCCGCCGACCAGGTGCACCGCCCCGACCACGGCGGCACGCTGACGGTCGGCGGGCGCGAGATCCCCCTCTACTGCGTCATGCCGAACTTCGTCCGCACGCCCATGACCGACGAGGACGGCATTGACGGCGACCTGGTCTGGGCGGGGGACGGCTACCTGGAGGACTTCAACGGCAAGGAGATAGCCGGCAACATCGTGCTGATGGACTTCAACTCGGTGAGCCGGTGGCTGAACGCCGCCACGGCCGGCGCCGGCGCCATCGTCTTCGTTGAGTCGCTGCACCCCTTCCGCTCGGACGCCGAGCAGAAGTACCTGGACCTGCCGATGCCGGTGCCGCGCTACTACGTGCAACGCCGCCAACTGCCGGCCCTCGCCGCCGCCGTGACCGGCAGGGACGAGGACGACTTCGACGTGCAGGAGGCCCTCGACGTGCTCGGCGGCCTGGGGGCGCAGGGAACGGCCCCCGCGCCGGCCAACGTGAGGGCAATGATGCGCTGGGAGGAGAGGGACGTGGCGATGGTCAGCGCCGAGATTCCCGGCGTTGACCCGCTGCTGGGCGAGCAGACGCTTGTGCTGTTCGCCTACTACGACGGCGTCTCGGTGGTGCCGGCCCTCTGCCCCGGCGCCGAGAGCGCCTGCGGCGTGGCCACGCTGCTGGAGATCGCCGAGTACCTGGTGGCGCACCCTCCGCGGCGCAAGGTGCGGTTTATTGCCGCTCCCGGCCATTACCAGGCCCTGGCCGGCGTGCGTGACTACGCCTTCCGCGCGGTCTATCCCCTGCGGGAGGGGGCCGACAAGGACGCCGGCGAGGGCACCGGCGAGCCCTACTTCTTCATCGGGCTGGACCTGTCCAGCCGGCACAACAGCCTCGGCTCCTTCTACAAGGGCAACTTCTACGACCACCTGTCGCGCGGCTGGGACAACAAGGAGGTCGAGCTCCAGCGCGCCCTGAGCGAGTACTCGGGGATGCTGGTGGAATGGATCGAGAAGATCACCTTGAAGGGGGCCCCCGCCGAGACGCTCAACTACCAGAGCGGCATCGTGCCGCAGCAGGGGCGCGACTGGCGCTCGCTGGTGCCGGATCTGGTGGCCTTCGACAGCGAGGTGATCACGCTGTGCGGGTATCCGGCCATCACGCTGGCCACCACGGGCGACCCGCGCAACAGCGTCGGGACGCCCCTGGACACGTTCGAGCGGATGGAGCCCTACCTGGACAACGTGCGTCGCCAGGCGATGGCGTCGGCCTACCTGGTGAAGGAGACGGCCGATGCACCGGTGCTGCCCATCCAACGGGACGAGGTCTGGAAGAACCGCAAGGTGGGCAGCCTGTTCGGGTTCACCATCGAGCTGAGCCTGCTGGCCTACATGCCGAAGGTGCCGGTGGCGAACGCCGTGGCGGCCGTCAACATGCAGGCCCCCTACCTGGCCAGCAAGTCCAAGAGCATGATGGGCGTCTCGACGACGGACTTCAAGCTCAGCAACCTGCAGGGCCTCTTCGAGGTATTCGGCCTGGTGGAGCTCGAGAACTTCCGCGTGGACGGTTTCGTGCTCTCGCCGTCGGCCGGCTACGCCACCAAGGTGGCCACCACGCAGATCGTCCAGGCCACCGCCCGCCAGCGGGTGGCCGACTGGGCCGAGCGTGAGACCGACCTGCGGCTCAACTTCTTCCGGGCCGTCTGCAGCACCGTCTTCGACCTGACCGACCCGCTCTCGCTGGGCACCCTTGGGCGCAGCACGGTGCGGCGCGGGGAGTCCAACAGCGAGTTCCAGTACCTTGTCCAGTTCGTGGGCCAGGAGTCGCTGGCCGATCCCTTCAGCAAGCCCTGCGCCGTGTTCTTCACCAAGCGGGACCGCAACCTCAAGTACCTGCTGGCCGGCGGCGCGGTGGGCTACGAGGGGCTGCTGCTGAACTTCGAGGAGCAGGCGCTCGAGGAGGTCCGCGAGAGGAGGGAGCGCACCGGCATCGGCTACCCCGCCGAGAAGAACGAGAACTTCATCTACCTGACCGGCCTTCAGATCGTCGAAGACATGCACCGGTTGGACGAGTACCGCATGGCACGGCTGGGGCGCAGCGGCATCTACAAGCGGTATGTGTGGGACCTGTTCGACGAGGCCGGCCGGCACCTCAAAGAGGCCAGGACGGCGCTGGCCGCCGGGCGCTACGACAGCTTCTACGACAAGGTGCGCATGGCCTGGGGGCTGGAGAACCGCGTCTACCCCGACGTGCGCGACACCTCCGTGGACGTGGTCAAGGGCGTCATCTTCTACTTCGCGCTGCTGCTGCCGTTCGTGATCTTCACCGAGCGGCTGCTGCTGAACTACGTGGAGATCCGCAAGAAGCTGATCGCCATCGCCATCCTGTTCGCCGTCTCCTACCTGGTGCTGCGGCTGGTGCACCCGGCCTTCCAGCTCTCGCAGACGCCGGTGATCATCCTGGACGGCTTCTTCATGCTGGTGGCCGCGCTCGGCACCATCTGGTACCTGCTGGCCAAGTTCAACATCGTCATGGAGCACATCCGCCAGAAGGTGGACATGATCCACCGGGCGGACGTGGCCCGGGCCAGCGCCACGATGGCCGCCTTCGTGCTGGGCATCTCCAACATGCGCAAGCGCAAGGTGCGCACCGGCCTGACTGCCGCCACGCTGATCCTGCTGACGTTCACCATCCTCTCGTTCACCAGCTTCGAGACCATGCCGGCCCGGATGCTCGAGTACGCCTCCCCGCGGCAGGCGCCGTATGAAGGCGTGCTGCTGCGCGGCCTGGGGTGGGGGCCGCTCTCGGAGTTCGTGTCCTACGACATGATGAACTTCTTCAGCGTGCGCGGCATGCGGGCGGCCCCCCGCAGCTGGTTCGTGAACCGCAAGCGCACCGAGGAGCTCCAGATCGAGATCCAGCGCGTCGGCGAGGAAGGCGAAGCCGTCGCTAACGCCGTGCTGGGCCTGACGCCCGAGGAAGTCTACTTCTCGAAGATCAACGATCCGAAGTACCTGGACCACCAGTGGTTTGACCGCTCGGCGTCCGACTACCCGTTCGTCTGCATCCTGCCGACGCGCATGAAGGAGAGCCTGCGCATCGAGGACAGCCAGGTCGGCACGGCGAAGGTCTCGGTGCTGGGCAGGCAGCTGCGCGTGATCGGCACGTTCAACAGCGACGAGCTGTTCCGCTACGAGGACATTGACGGCGAGGAGATAACGCCGGTTGACTTCGTGGCGCAGCAGTACCGCCAGGGCGGCGCCGGCGGCGGCGCCGGCGGGGGCGGGCTGGCCCTGAGCGCCACCGGCGAGATGGACGTGGAGACCTTCGTCCACCGCAAGTCCGCCAAGGAGGAAGAGGAAGAGCAGTACATCCACATGGAGCCGGACCGCGTGCTGTTCATCCCCAACGAGCTGAACCTGAAGCTCGGCGGCACGGTGCGGGCCATCGCCGCCGGCCCCGGGCAGGCTTCGCAGGCCGAGCAGGCCCTCAAGCCGTTCCGCCAGACGCTGCAGGAGCTGCTCACCCGCGTGAACCTGGCCCTCTACGCCGGCTATCGCGACACGCCGGCCGGGCCCGTGAAGGTGCACCGCGTGGCCACGCGCTCCCGGCTCAGCATGGGCGGCGTGAAAGGACTGCTGGTGCCGATCATGATCGCCGCCCTCATCGTGTTCAACACCATGCTCGGGGCCGTCTACGAGCGCATCAACGAGATCAAGACCTACGCCTCGGTGGGGCTGGCACCGATGCACATCGGGGCGCTGTTCTTCGCCGAGAGCAGCGTCTTCGCCGTCATGGGCGCCATGCTCGGCTACCTGCTGGGGCAGGTGCTCAGCCGCGTGCTGATGCAGGTGCCCGCGCTGATGGCCGGCATCTCGCTGAACTACTCCAGCGTCAGCGCCGTCTGGTCCGCCCTGCTGGTGGTGGTCGTCGTGCTGGCCTCCACGGCCTATCCGGCCCGCATGGCGGGCAAGCTGAGCGTGCCGGACGAGACGCGCCGCATGACCATCCCCAAGCCCATCGGCGACGTGTGGGAGATCTGGTTCCCCTTCACGGTCAGCTCCAAGGAGGCGCTGGGCGTGATGTCCTACCTGCGGGAGTACTTCGAGAGCAACGACGAGGACGCCGTGGGGAACTTCACGGCCGACAACCTGATCTTCTACCGGCAGAGCGTCGAGGGCGAGGAGCACATCTGCCTGGAGGCGGACGTCTGGGTGGCGCCGCTGGACATGGGCGTGAGCCAGAGGGCGAAGATATCGGCCATCCCCGACCCCGAGGAGGGCGACATCACCTACCTGTTCTTCGTCATCACGCGCAAGAGCGGTGAGTTCCAGACCTGGCACCGCATGAACATGGGGTTCCTTAAGGACCTGCGCAAGCAGCTCCTGATCTGGCGCCTGGTGACGGCGAAAGCCAAGAAACGGCTCACCCAGGAGGGCGCCGAACTGCTGGGGGCCGCGCCCGTCGGCACCTGAGCCCGGCCTGAGGGGCCCTACACGGCAGCGACAGACACAACGCGAGCAAGCGATGCCTGAAGAAGATTACCTGAGACTGCGCGAGGAGCAGGAAGAGCCGACGGAGTTCGCCGAAGGCTGGGGCGTCAAGGCGCTGCTGGCCGGCCTGTTCGTGGCCTTCGTCGTCATGCCGGGCTCGATGTTCATGTGGCTGATGCTGGGTCAGCAGCTCGGCACGCCGGCCGTCTGGGTCACCCTGATCATCTTCCTGGAGATCGCCAAGCGCTGCCGCACCACCCTGACGCGCCAGGAGATGTTCGTCATCTTCAGCGTCACCTGGGGCGTGCTCACCACGGCCATCCCGGTCTGGTGGATGGACACGTTCGTGGGCATGACCTACTTCGTGCGCAGCGACGCGGCCGTTCAGTTCGAGATTGCCAACCAGATCCCCTTCTGGAAGGCGCCCCCTCCGGGCAGCGAGGCCTACATCCAGCGCTCGCTGCTGCACCGGGACTGGTGGCCGCAGCTCGCCCTGATGGCCCTGTTCATCGTCTGGGGCCGGCTCAGCTTCTTCAGCCTCGGCTACATCATGTTCCGCGTCACCAGCGACGTGGAGCGGCTGCCCTTCCCGCTGGCTCCCATCGCCGCCAAGGGCGTCACGGCCCTGGCCGAGAGCGACGAGGAGACGTGGCGCTGGCGGTGCTTCTCGGTCGGCAGCAGCGTGGGCATCGTCTTCGGCCTCATCTACGTGGCGGTGCCGACGCTATCGGGGGTGTTCCTCAGGAAACCGCTCTACCTGCTGCCGGTGCCGTTCTACGACTTCACCACCAAGCTCCAGGACGTGGGCTGGTTCCGGGCCGTGCCGCTGGCCATCGGCACGGACCTGGGGCTGATCTTCTGGGGCTTCGTGCTGCCGTTCTGGATGGTGATGGGCCAGTTCACGGCGGCCGTGCTGGGGCGGCTCGTGCTGAACCCCATCCTTTACCGCGTCGGCGTGCTGAAGCTCTGGTCGCCGGGCATGGACTACATCCAGACCGGCCTGGCCAACCAGTTCGACTTCTGGCTCAGCTTCGCGGTGGGCACGGCCGTGGCCATCGCCCTGCTGGGCTTCTACACCAGCTTCCGGCAGGCCATGAAGGCCCAGCGCGAACGCACGAAGACCACCGTCAGCACGCTGGCGCCGCCGAAAGGGCGCGGCGACGTGCCCATCACAGTGGCCTTGCTCTTCTACGTCGCCGGCACGTTCTGGGTGATCATGCTCTGCCACTGGCTGGTGCCGAAGTTCCCGATCTGGATACTGCTGGCGTTCGGGTTCGGCTACACGCCGGTGATGTCCTACGTGAGCGCGCGGCTGCACGGGCTCACCGGCCACGCCGTGGGCATCCCCTACGCGCTGGAGGCCGCCTTCGTGCTGAGCGGCTACAAGGGGGTGGACATCTGGTACGCGCCGGTGCCGATGTACGACGCCGGCTGGGGCGCCCGCCACTTCCGGGAGATCGAGCTGACGGGCACGAAGTTCACCAGCGTCTTCAAGGCCCAGCTCGTCATGGCCCCCATCGCCGTGGGGGCGGGGCTGCTGTTCTGGTCGTTCCTCTACAAGATCAGCGACATCCCCGAGGACTACCCCTTCGCGATGCGGTTCTGGCCGCGCGACGCCCAGATGCGGGCCTTCTGGATGACGGCCACCACGACGGGCAACGCCTTCTTCCTGAAGGCCATCAACTGGCGCTTCATCTCGGCAGGCACGATCTACGGCGTGTCGGCCTACACGATCCTGCGGCTGCTGGGCGCACCCACCCTGTTCCTCTACGGGACCATCACCGGCCTGGTGGGCGATCCGGCCGGCGCGATGCCCATGTTCGGCGCCGCCCTGCTGGGGCGCTTCTACATGCAGAAGGTCTTCGGCGCGGAGCGATGGGGCAACTTCACCCCCGTGCTGGCCGCCGGCTACGGCGCCGGCATCGGCTTGGTCGGCATGGGGGCCGTGGCCATCATGCTGATCCACAAGGCCATTACCATGGTGCCATTCTGACCTACTGAGCCCTCACGATGAGCGAACCGACGAGCGTTGAACGCGAGCAGGAAGCCCCCCTGATGCGGGAGGCCGCCACCGGGCCGTTGCTGCCCCGGTGGTTCACCACGCTCTTCTACGTCATCTTCATCCCCTTCTGCGTCTACAGCGTCTTCTACATCACCAACTCGCTGGTCATGCAGCACAGGCTCCGGGCCGCCATCGCCGTCGTCAAGGGCAGCCTGGAGACCGAACCGGTGGACCTGCGCAGCACCGAGGGGCAAGCCGTCCTCGAGGTGCTGAAGGCCCAGCTGCTGGAGTCGTTCCTCTACGCCAGCCAGGAGCTGCTGCAAGACGAGGAGAAGGACGAGCGCATGGCCCGCGCCCTGGCCCTGCGCCGGGCGATCGGCTGGGGCAAGGTCTCCGCAGAGCGCGACGTCATAGAGCGCATACTGGACAACATGGAAGAAGACGGTTCCGTGGACGCCGGCTTCACAGTGGACGAGCAGATGCAGCAGATCCTGGAGACCATGGTGGCCGAGCGCCGCGCCGATCCCGAGATGACCTACGTCGAGGACCGCATCACCGACGTGCTCGAATGGGTGGCGCAGGGCCACCCCGGCCAGCCGAAGGGACCCGAGCGCCGGCGCCTGGCCGCCCTTCAAGAGGGCTACGCCAAGAAGGTGTTCCAGAGCGCCGAGGCCGAGGCCCTCCGGCAGCTCGCCCAGGAGTGGGCCGCCGACCCCAACCCCGTCGAGCGCGAGGCGGCGGCGGCCTTTGCCGAGATGCTGGCGCAGCGGCGCGCCGAGCTGTCGCCCGAGGCCGAGGGACTGTGCAGCCAACAGGCCGACCGCTGGGAGGGGCTCTACCACCGGGGCATGGTGCTCATAGCCACGATCGGCCGCCAGCTCGCCGCCCAACTGGCCGAAGAGGGCGTCTTCCTGGATCACCCCCACATCTACCAGTACGTGAGCCTGCTGAACCACCGTTACGACGACGTGCGCAGCGAGGTGGCCGCCGGCACGTGGCTGCTGCGGCACAACCAGTTCACCATCCGGTTCCTCTCCTACTTCGCCACGAAGACCACCATCAACCCCTTCCTGGCCGTCGAGACGGTGCGCCTCACCCGCGAGGAGCACCAGCGGCTGATGCGGCACGCCAACAACCGCCGCATGAGAGAAGCCGTCGCGCTGCTCGGGCGCATCGGGGTGGACTACATCAGCAACAGCGACCGCTACGACCTGGGGGTCTCCGAGCCCGACCAGTTCGTGCGCCGCTTCATCATCAGCGCGCTCAGCGAGGTGGCCGACGAGGAGGTCATCAGCGACCTGGTAGAGACGGCCCTGCGCGACATGCGCGAGGCCGACCTTGCCCGGCCCGGCCCGCCCCGCTTCTTCGAAGAGACGGCCTGACGGCTGCCCCCCTGCTCAGCCCGTCCCTCCCTGTGGCCGCTCATCGTCTTCGGCCGTCGTCTCCTTCGTCGGCACCACCGCCGACTGCCACCCCCCTGCCAGGAACAGCCACAGCGTGATGAACGCGCACACGACGTTGCCGAACACCATGCCCAGGTAGACGCCCAGGCTCCCCCAGCCGAGCACGAAACCGAGCAGGCCGGCCATCGGCAGGCGGAAGAACCAGAGGCGCAGGATGGAAACGATCATGGCCGGCAGCGTGTGGCCCGAGCCGTAGAAGGCCGCCATCAGCACCATGAGCACGCCGAAAAAGTAAGACGAGGCGGGGACCACCATGAAGAACTTGCCGGCCTCGGCGATGACCTCGGGCTCGGGGATGAAGGCCCGCGCCACCAGCCTGCCGCCGAGCATCAGGCCCACCACGACGGGGAACATGACCCCCGCCACCAGCCCCGCGCTGGTCCAGACGGCCCGGTGCGCCAGCTTCGGCCGGCCGGCCCCGAGCGCCTGCCCCACAATGGGGGCCGCCGCCATGGCCATGGCCTGCGACGGCATGTTGAACACCCACGTGATGCGGAAGCCGATCGTGGCCGCTGCCACGACGACAGCGCCGAGGCTGTTGATCATCATCTGAAACACCAGGAACCCCAACGAGTTGAATCCGCCGCTCGCCGCCAGCGGCACGCCCACCGTCAGCATCTTGCGCAGGATCACCCAGTCGGGCTTCAGGTCGGCCAGCCGCACGTGGAGCCCGGCCCGCCCCCGCCTCAGGCACCACAGGCACGCCAGCGCCGTGACCACCTGCGAGAAGAGCGTCACAATGGCCGCCCCCCTCACCTCGAGCCTCGGCAGGCCGAGCAGCCCGAAGATCAGCAGCGGGTCGAGCACGAGGTTCACGCAGTTGGTCAGCGCCGTGATGACGACCACCGTGATCGTGTCGCCCAACGCACGCAGGATCGAGCCGTAGGCGACGGCGAAGGCCATGAAGGGCACGCCGGCCATGACGATCCTCAGGTAAGCCGTTGCCCCGGGCACGATCTCCTCGGGCACCTGCAACAGGCGGAGCAGATCGGGCGCGAAGACCATGACGGGGATGCCGAGGCCGAGCGCGAGCCCGCAGAGCAGCAACACGGTCTGGGCAGCCGCCCGGTCTGCCTGGCGGGGCTTGCCCGCACCCGTATACTGGGCCACCAGGGCCGTGCCGGCGCCGCCGAAGCCCATCCCGACCGCGATGACGATGAAGAAGAGCGGCATCGTGACGCCCGGCGCGCCGATGGCCGCCCTGCTGACCTTGCCGAGCCAGAAGGCGTCCACCATGTTGTAGACCGAGCGCAGGACCGCCCCCACCGCCAGCGGCGCCGCCAGGCGGAACAGGTTCCGCCCCAGCGGCCCCGAGGTCAGGTCCCGCTTGCCGCCCAGCTGTGGTGTGGGGGTTGCCATGGAAGGCGCCGAGTATGACAGCTGGCTCGGCCGAAGTCCAACACAGGCGCAGGACGGCGTCCGATGGGGGGGAGCGTCCGCTCGCCGCGCGAGACGCCGGCAGGGCGCGCCAGGAGGCCGTTCGCGCGGGCGGAGAGCCTACTTGAACAGGTCGCCCAGTTCCTTCTCCATCTCGCGGGCGGCCTCTTCGAGCTTAAGGCGTGTTCCTTCCAGCCCCTCGCCGCCGGACAGGAGCACGTCCTCCAGTTCCTTGCGCAGCTCTTCCATCTCCTCGTCCGAGAGCAGCTCGCCGCAGGCCGCCATGATGTCGTCGTAAAGCTCCGTCAGCGTCCGGCTGGCCACCTCGCCGGGGGATGCGGCCTCGCCGCCGGTGTGGAGGTCCGTCAGTTCGGCGTACGCGTATGACGCCGATGCGCAGCTTCTTCTCGGACTTCCGCTCGGGCAGCTTCAGGCCCTCCTGGAGCACGCCGATGTTGGTCCTGCCGTCCTTCATCTCGAGGGTGGCTTCCGGCGCCTCCACCTCGACGACGGGCATAACGATCTCGTCGCTGAACAGCGAGCGGAGCTTGGCATCCACCCGCATCCTGCCCACCGCAAAGGACGTGGGGCTGTCGAAGCCCTTCGGGTTGCCCACCTCGAACCCGGTCACCACGAAGGAGCCCTTCAGCAGCGATATGTCCACCGCCGCCACCCTCACGGGCACGCCCATCACGCGGGGGCCCACCGTCTCGATGCCGGCCTTCACCAGGTGGTTCAGGGCCAGCGTGACGCCGGCCGCCGCCAGGACCAGCAGGATCAACACGACCGCCACGATGCCGATGACGAGCCTCACGGCGGACTTGACTATCACGGGGCCTTCCTCCAGGAGGGGACCTAAAGCCGCGTCACGGGCCGGGGCGCCTCGCGCCCTGCCGGGGCAGCATATTCCCGCCCCCCGCGCCTGTCAAGCCTGCGCGCCTCCGGGGGCCTGGCCCCTCACGCGGCTGGAAAACGGGTTGACGGGCCAGCCGAGCGGCGGTATCCTGGAGCGGCGTTCCGGGGGGAGCATGCAGCGGAACACGAGGTCGGACGCTTGCCGCTACCTTCGCGGGTGTTGCGTGGCCACACGCGTGGCCGGCACCGGCGTGTCACCGAGAGGAGGGCCTCAGATGGCGAGGAAGCTGCTAGTCGTCGGGTTGGTCGTGGCGGTTGTGGTGTGCTCGGGCTGTGTCCTGCCCAGGTACGGGGCGGTCCTGGCGCCCATCATGGACACCAAGACCGCCGTCGCCGTAGGCGACACCAGTGTCGGCTACAGCAAGGTGGGCGAGTCCATGGCTGAGGGCATCATCCTGCTCGGCAAGGGTGACGCCAGCATCAGCGCCGCCATGAAGGACGGCGGCATCACCCGCATCCACCACGTGGACTCGGAGGAGCTGAACATCCTCAGCATCTACTGCAAGCAGATCATCAGGGTCTACGGCGAGTAGCCGGACGACCTGATGGTGCAAGCGTTGCGAGCGGCCGGGGGGCTCCCCGGCCGTTTCGCTTTCTGGCCTCCCCGGGGCCCTGCGGCGGGCGCCGGCGTCTTGACATGGGGCGCGGCCGTCGGCTATACCCATAGTGCCGTCGCGGGCGCCCGGAAACGCCGCCCACCCAGCCACTGAGCGGGGGACGAAGGGATGGCCAAGCTCCTGTTGATCTGCCCCGGCTGCCGCAAGAAGCTCGAGACCGACGAGGGCGACGCCGGACGCGAGGGGCAGTGCCCCTACTGCCAGAAGGTCTTCCCCATCACGGTCGTCCAGAGGGGCAAGCCCGGCACGGTAGTGACCGGCGGGGGCTGGCTGGCGGACGCCGCGGAGTACGAGTACCAGGAGATGGGGGCGCTCATCGGCGTGGGGGCCATCGCCGTCTGCCTGCTGCTGCTGATCGTGGCCTCCCTGATGTCCTGGGTCAAGCCGACGCGCGTGGGTTCGGACTTCCTGCCGTTCACGCGGCTCACCTTCCTGACCGTCTCGGCGGCCTGCCTGTTCAACCTGGGCGTGGCCTTCGCGGCCCGCAAGAGCCTGGTGCCCGCCGCGCTCTCATCGAGCGCCTGGGGCCTGGTGGCCTTCTTGTGGGCGGGCGGCATCCTGCACACCTTCTACCAGGCCATCCGCAGCGCCGTCGGCACGCCCGTGGAGGCCGACGTTCGCGCAGCCATCACGCTGTCCGGCGGCATCTACATGGCGCTCGTCGCGGCGATCCTGACCGTGGCGGCGGGCGGCTACTTCTACTTCCAGTGCCGCCAGAGCGACACGTTCCGGCGGGCCGGCTTGTTCCTGGTCGCCACCCACGCGGTGGCCGTCCTGCTGGGCGTCCTCATCGTGGCGGTGCACGTGAAGCCCATGCTGGAGGAGCGGCTGCCCAAGGTCCCGGCAGTGGGCGGACCGCGGCCACAGGCCGAAGGTCTGCTGCCGCCCGCAACGTCGGGGCCACGCGCCTGAGCAGCGTCGCACTCAGCCCGGCCCCTGTGCCCCGTCGCAGCCCGTGGTTCGGACGAACTCCCACGCCCCGAGGAATCCCTCGTCCGTGGAGGTGTCCGGTGGGCCGGCCTCACCGGGCACGCCGAGGGCGGTGGCCAGGTCGGCCGTCCGCGTAGCCGACGAACTCGCGGTAGCCGAGCTTGTCCCTGCGCCCCTCCAGGTCGCTGAAGCCCGCCTGGCGTTCGTGGTTGTCGAACAGGGGCTGGCTCATCACGAACTCGCTCATGTCGCTCATGCGTCCTGTCCGTCCTGCGCGCGCCGGCGGGCCCGCTTGATCATCTCCAGCAGGGAGACGACCTTCGGGCGCGGCTCCGGCCGCTCGATGCCCTCCATCTGCTCCGGCGGCAGGTGCGCCTGGAGGAAGCCCCGGACGTCGAAGCTCTCCCACCAGCAGTCCAGGATGAGGGGGCAGACGGACTCCCCCTCCTGCGTGCGGCAGTAGCGGAAGGTCACCGCGTGGCCGAGCCGGCGGCACCGGATGGTCCGCTCGTCGTGTTCGCCGATCATCTTGCCCTGCGCCTCCGCGCCTACTCCGCAGCCGGCCGGGGGAGGCCCTCGATGCCCGCCAGGGACTTGCGCAGGTCCTCTTCGGGCAGCGGGTAGTCGGCCAGCTTCCCGCTGAAGTAGGCGTCGTAGGCCGACAGGTCCATCAGCCCGTGCCCGGACCAGTTCATGAGTATCACCTTCTCCCTGCCTTCCTGCTCGGCGCGCCTCGCTTCCTGAACGACCGCCGCGATGGCGTGGGCGGTCTCGGGCGCGGGAATGAAGCCCTCGGTGCGGGCGAACAGGACGGCCGCCTCGTAGCATTCGAGCTGGTGGTAGGCGCGCGCCTCGACCAGGCCGTCCATGACCAGCCGGCTCACCAGGGGCGCCATGCCGTGGTAGCGCAGGCCGCCGGCGTGGATGGGCGGCGGCACGAAGTCGTGTCCCAGTGAGTGCATTGGCAGCAGCGGCGTGGTCATGGCCACGTCGCCGAAGTCGTAGACGAACGGCCCGCGCGTCAGCGTCGGGCAGGCCGTCGGCTCGGTGGCGACCACGTCCAGCTGCCGGCCGTTGATCTTGTCCAGCACGTAGGGGAAGGCGAGCCCCGCGAAGTTGGAGCCGCCGCCCGCGCAGCCGATCAGCACGTCCGGGTAGTCGCCCACCTGCTCGAGCTGCTTCTTGCACTCCAGGCCGATGACGGTCTGGTGCATCAGCACGTGGTTGAGCACGCTGCCCAGGGAGTAGCGGGTGGCCTCGGAGGTGACGGCGTCCTCGATGGCCTCGCTGATGGCGATGCCGAGGCTGCCGGGGGTGTCGGGCTTCCGGGCTAGGATGTCGCGGCCGGCCTGGGTGTCCTCGCTGGGGCTGGCCACGCACTCGGCGCCCCAGGCGGCCATCATGTACTTGCGGAACGGTTTCTGGTCGAAGCTGATGCGCACCATGTAGACCTTGCATTCGAGCCCGAACAGGCAGCAGGCCATCGCCAGCGCGCTGCCCCACTGGCCGGCGCCCGTCTCAGTGGTGAGGCGCTTGATGCCGAACTCCTTGTTGTAGTAGGCCTGGGCGATTGCCGTGTTCGGCTTGTGGCTGCCGGGGGGCGAGACGCCTTCGTTCTTGTAGTAGATGCGGGCCGGCGTGCCGAGCGCCTCTTCCAGCGCCCTGGCGCGGTGCAGCGGCGTGGGCCGCCAGAGGGCCAGCTTCCCCAGCACCGGCTCAGGGATGTCCACCCACCGCTCCTGGCTCACCTCCTGCTCGATCAGGTTCATCGGGAAGATAGGGGCCAGGTCCTCCGGCCCGATCGGCCTGCCCGTCTCGGCGTCGAGCGGCGGCTGCAAGGGGTGAGGCAGGTCGGGCTGGATGTTGTACCACCGCCTCGGTATCTCGTCTTCCTTCAGGATGATGCGCGTGGAGGGGCTCATCGCTTCGCTTGCCTTCCCTGCAGTTGACATGATGTGCGGACCGTCCGGCACGAAACACGGCATGTTAGCCGCTGCCATCCCCGTGCGCAACGGGCGGGCCCGCCCCCCTCCGGCTGGCGGCTCCGCCGCCGTAGGCTATAATGGACGTGGCGCATGGAACCCCTGCGGGGAGGAGGCGCAAGATGACGACGCGCAAGGTGGCTGTGTTGGCCGGACTGGTGGCGTTGCTTCTGCTGGCCGTGCCTGCGGCGCTGGCCGGCGGTGAGGAGCCCGAGGCGCGCATCAAGCGCATGCTCAGGGAGGCCGAGGAGCTGCAAGAGGCCGGCAAGCCCGAGAAGGCGGCCGCCGTCCGCCGGGAGGCCGAGGCCCTCAAGGCCAAGCAGGCCGCCCGCCGGGAGGCCGAAGGCGTCCCCGACGAGGAGAAGATCCGCCGGCTCCAGCAGCAGACGCACATGCTGATGGAGATGGCCCACGCCGCCGAGGAGCAGGGCATGCCCGACGTGGCCGAGCAGCTCCGAGGGCGCGCCGAGAAGCAGGAGCGCCTGCTGCGCGAGACGATCGAGGCGACCGAACGCAGCCGGCACGAGCGCCGTGCAAAGCTGCGGGGGCAGATCGAGGAACTGCACGCGCGGGCCGACAAGCTGGAGCAGGCCGGCAGCGTGGAGGACGCCGCCGAACTGCGTGAGCAGGCGGCCCGGCTTCAGGCCGAAGCGGCCGAACTGGCCGGCCCCGAGGCATTGGGCGAAGCCCTCAACGGGCTGGCCCGCCGCCAGGAGGAACTCCAGAACCAGCTACAGGAGCTGAGAGAGGCCATCGAAGACCTCCGCAAGGCCGTCCGCGACCTGGCCGAGCGCGTTGAAAAGGCCCAGGAATAGGCCCGCCGAGCCAAGGCGCG
>LJUE01000037.1 GCA_001303885.1 Planctomycetes bacterium SM23_32
CTGCATGGCGCGCAGCTTCTCCACGCTGCTGGCGCGCGGGTAGCTGCTGCCGGTCTCCCAGTTGGAGATGGAGTTGACGGAGACGCCGAGCTTCTCGGCGAGCTGCTTCTGGCTCAGGCCCGCCGCTTTGCGGATGGACCGGATCTCTTCGGGCGTGAGCTCGGGCTGTCCGCCGCGCCCTTCTGCGCCGGGCAGCCGGCCCACACGAAGCTCCACCTGCTCGCGGGACATCTCTCTGATCTCATGCACCGCGCGGCGGCTATCGCGGCTCGGCACCGTCTTGCCCGCCTCCCAGGAGGTCACCGAGGCGGTGGAGACGCCGATCAACTGGGCCAGCTCGGCCTGCGTGAGGCCCAGCTTCTTCCTGATGCCCTTGAACTGCGCCGGCGAGACGGCGGGCGGGGCCGGCGGGCGGCCGAGGGCCTCGTCCACCTGGGACTGGTCCATGTTTCGGAGGGTGACGATCTGGGCCAGGTTGCCCTTGCGGGGCTTGGATTTGCCGGTCTCCCACGAGGTGACGGTCACGGGCGAGACTTCGAGCAGTCGGGCCAGCTCCAGTTGCGTCAGGTCGAAGCGGCGACGCAGGCTCCGCAGCGTTCGCTTGGAGAAGCGCATGTCCTCCAGCTCCTCTTCCGGGGCCGGCGGCACGGCCATCTCGCGCCGCCGGGCGGCCAGCAGCGACCTCACCTCACTGGAGAGCTCTTCAAGCGCCTTCTGGATGTCCCGGATGTCGCGTCGTGCGTCCCGCAGTTGCGCGGGCATCTCACCCAGCACTTCGGCGGCGGCGCGCTTGCCATGATAGTAGATCAGGTCACGCAATGCGTCCTCAACCTTGCCCATCCCCGTCCTCCTTTGCAGTCAGCATGAGACCGGTTTCCCAAAGATGCTCACAACTTCTGCGCCCGCAGAAGAGCGATTATGCCGCACAGCGCGAAGGGATTCAAGCTCAGCGCGGCCGACGGGGCCGCGCCGCGACCTCGCAGCCGCGACACACTGCCCCTCGGCGCGTGCAATATGCGGCTCTGGCCCCCCGTTTGCACAACCAGGAAGTGTCCCGTTCTGCGCACGGGAGTCAGGATAGCAATTGTAGCGCCAGCAGCCTTGATTTCGCCGTCCGCGTGGGACTACGCTGTAGGGTCGCTCCCACGAGGGACCCTCCCTCCCGACCCCGAGGTGTTGGCGGTGCAACCGGACATCCAGCAAGGCGAGCTTCTGGTGCTGCTGTTGGGGCTCGGGACGCTGGCCTTCTGCCTGGCGAACTGGCGCCGCCTGCGGGCCCTGCCCTCGTGGCGACTGCTCTGGGCAAGCTACTGCTGCCTGCTGGGCGCATGGACGCTGACGGTGATGGAGGGCCTGCTGTGGAGTGCGCTGCTGAACATGCTCGAGCACATCTGCTACCTGCTCACCTCTGTGCTGGCGGGCCTGTGGGTCCTGGGCGTGTTTGCCGCCCGTCAGGAAGGGAGCCATGCCGCTCATAGGGACACTTGACCTGGTCGCCCTTGTGGTCTCGGTGGCCGCCTTTGCCATCCTGATGCTTGGGCGCCGGCGACCCCTGCGCGGCGACGCCAGGGCACTCCTGGCGACTGCCCTGGCGCTCACCGTGTTCCGCAACGCGAGCAACTGCCTGGAGTGGCTCGGAGGCGTCGGCGGCCTGGAGCCCCTTGAGGACTACGTTGACACCCTCTCGCCCCTGATGTGGGGCTTCTTCTTCTACGTGGTGTTTCAGGCGCTCCGGCAGCGGGAGCTGCGCGAAAGCGAGGAGCGCCACCGCATCCTGCTGGCCAGCCTGCCGCAGCGCATCTTCTACAAGGACGCGCAGTCGCGCTTCGTGCTGGTGAACGAGAAGTTCGCCGCCGACCTGGGCATGGAGCCCGACGGGGTGGTCGGCAAGACAGACCGCGACTTCTACCCCCCCCGAGAAGTACAGGGCCGACGACGAGCGAGTAATGCAGACCCGCGAGCCGGAGACGCTGGTCGAGCGCAACGTCGTCGGCGACGTAGAGCGCACCGTGGAGGTCACCAAAGCACCGGTCGTCAATGACGAGGGGCAGACGGTCGGCCTGTTCGGCATCTTCACCGACATCACCGAACGCAAGCGCACTGAGGACGCCCTGCGCCTGACGCAGTTCTGCCTGGAGCAGACCGCCGACGCGGTGTTCTGGATGGGGCCCGACGCGCGGTTCGTCTACGTGAATGAGGCAGCGTGCCGGTCCCTGGGTCGCACGCGGGACGAGCTGCTGGCCATGACGGTCCACGACATAGATCCCAACTTCCCCCCTGAGGTGTGGGCTCAGCACTGGCAGGAGGTCCAGGAGCGCGGCTCGTTCGTGCTCCAGTCTCACCACCGGGCCAGGGACGGGCGCCTCTTCCCCGTGGAGGTGACGGTCAACTACCTGGAGTTCGAGGGCAAGCAGTACAACTGCGCCTTCGTCCGCGACGTCACCGAACGCGCGGCGTCCGAAGAAGCCATGCGCGATCGCGAGCGCTTCCTGGCCAGCATCTTCAGCAGCATCCAGGACGGACTGAGCATCCTGGACAAGAAGATGAACATCCTGCGCGTCAACCCCACCATAGAGCAGTGGTACGGGCACGCTCTGCCGCTGGTAGGCAGGAAGTGCTACGAGGCCTATCACGGCCGCACCAAGCCGTGCGAGGTCTGCCCGAGCCGCGAAACGCTCCGGGAAGGCCGGGCCGGCTACGCCGTCGTGCCCAAGACGGGGCCTGGAGGCCGCGTGGACGGCTGGCTGGACCTCTACAGCTTCCCGCTGTTCGACGCCGCCAGCGGGGAGCTCAAGGGCGCCATCGAGTACGTCCGCGACATCACCAAGCATAGGGAAGCGCAGGAAGCCCTCAGAGCGAGTGAGGAGCGGTTCCGCCTGCTGATGGACAACGCCTTCGACGGGGTGAACCTGTGCGAGTTCGATCCCATCACCGGAAAGCGAAGGCTCCTGTTCTGCAACGATCGCTTCGCCGAGATGTCCGGCTACACGCGCGAAGAGCTGGAGAGCGCCGACGACCTGAACGCCCTCGCCCCGCCCGAGATGAGCAAGCAGGAACTCGAAGCGAACCGCCGGTGCATCGAGCGGCAGGAGCCCTATCGCGGCGTCGCCTCGTGGCTCCGGCCCGACGGCAGGGAGAACGTCTACGAGTTCGCCGCCGTGCCCATCAAGGTGGGCGACAAGTACCACCTGATCGGCGTAGACAGAGACATCACCGAACGGCGGCGCGCCGAGGAAGCGCTCCAGCACAAGCTCGAACTCGAACGGCTGATCGCCACCATCTCGTCGAGCTTTATCAACGTCCCCCACCAGAAGGTGGAGCAGGAGATAGACAGGGCGCTGCAGGTCATCGGCGAGTTCGCGGGCGTTGACCGCGCCTACATGGCGATGTTCTCGCAGGGAGCGGCCGCCGCAAGACAGGTGCATGAGTGGTGCGCCGAAGGCGTCGAGCCGCAACTGCATCGGACGATGGGCGTTCGTCCCGAGGAAGATTTCCCGTGGGCCACGGCGACGTTGAGGAGGCCCGAAGGGCTCAACGTCTCGCGCGTGGACGACCTGCCGCAGGAGGCCGCGCGGGAGAGGGAGATCTGGCAGCGCCTGGGCATCAAGTCCGTGCTGACGCTGCCCATGGTCTCCAGCGGCGAGTCGGTCGGGTTCGTCGGCTTCGATTCGCTCCGCTCCGAGAGGCATTGGGACGAAGACCTGATCGTGCTGCTGCGCATCGTGGGGGTGATCTTCGCCAACGCGCTGGAGCGTCAGCAGGCCGAGGAGGCGGTGCGCTACAGCGAAGAGCGCTACCGCATGATCTTCGAGAACGCCACCGACATGATCAGCATACACTCCTTAAGGGACATCGAGTTCCTCTATGTCAACCCGGCCACGCTGAGCACATTGGGTTACAGCAACGGGGCGCTGATAGGACAGAGCGCGCTGCGGTTCGTGCACCCCGACGATAAAGAGCATGTGGACCGCCGTTTCCGAGACGCCGTCATGAGGGGCATGGGCGAGGCGGAGTTCCGCTTCCGCAAGGGGGACGGCAGCTACGTCTGGCTGGAAGCCACCAGCAAGGTGACCACTGACGAGCGGGGCCGCCCGGTGCTCCTCTTCATCTCCCGCGACATCACGGAGAGGGTGCAGCGCCGCGAGGAACTGCGCGCCCTGTCCCTGGAAGACGCCCTGACGAAGGTGAACAACCGCCGCGGCTTCTTCCACCTGGCCGAGCAGCAGCTCAAGGTGGCCAACCGCACGGGCAACACCATGCTGCTGTTCTTCCTGGACGTGGACGGGATGAAGTGGATCAACGACAACCTCGGCCACAAGGAGGGCGACCTGGCCCTGATCGAGGCCGCCAACGTGCTGAGGGAGGCCTTCCGCGAGTCCGACATCATCGGCCGGGTCGGCGGCGACGAGTTCGCCGTGCTCGCCATCGAAGCCAGCAGCGAGGAAGCCGACGACATCGTCGCACGCCTCCAGCAGAGGCTGGACTCGCGTAACGCCCAGAGCGGCCGGCACTACGTGCTGTCGCTCAGCGTGGGCATCACCGCCTACGACCCCGGCGCCGCCCTGCCGCTGGACGAGCTGATGGCGCGGGCGGACGCCCTGATGTACGAACATAAGCGCGCCAAGCAAGGCGCTTCGTAACGCCGGCGCGCCGCGCCTGCCGGCAGCCCCATGGGAGGGGAACGATGGCCGAAGTCAACACAGAGCTGATGCGGTCCAGGGCCTGCGAGCGGTCCTTCCGCGTGATGATGTGGGGGTTCCTCTTCCTGCTGCCGGTGCCGCTGAAGTGGCAGCCTGACATAGGGACGTGGATCTTGTTGCTCGCGGGGTTGTTCGCGATCTCCGCCCTGCACGAGGTGGTGCGGCACCTGCAGATGATCGCCGCCGTCGGGCTGGCGCTCTGGGTTCCGCGGGCCATCCTGCCCCATGTCGCCGTTGCCCATCAGCAGGCCGTCATGCTCCTGCTTTACGCGGCCACGTGGGTGGTGGCGTTCGTGTTCGTGTGGCGGCTCTGCGGCCTGGTGGCGCAGATGGCCCTCAAGGCAAGCGCCGACTCGGTGGCCCAGGGAGCGCGGTGGCGCCGTTGGGTGCCCCTCATCCCCCTCCTGCTGGTCGCCCTGACGCCCATCGCGCGCAAGGCCCAACTGCCCGACGCTGTCATCATCGCCGTCTTCGTGCTGGCCGCGCTCGTCACGGTCTGCGCGCTGATGGGGCTGATGTCCACCACCGCCCGGCTCTGCGCTCAGTTCAGGGTCGAGCAGCAGGCCGTCGAGCCAGCAGCCGAGGCCGACCAGGCCCCGGAGGCGTAGCGGCGGGCCGCAGCGGACGCGCCGTGCGTCCTACCGCGCGAACGAGGGCAGCCACTCCGCCTGCGCCTCGAAGAGCCGGTCCACCATCTCGCGCACCTCCTCCAGCGTGCAGACGGCGCCGGTGAGCGGGTCCATCGCCACCGCCGCGCGGGCCAGGTCCCGGTCCCCCGTCAGGCCCGCCTTCACCGCCAGCTCCTGCACGCTGACGCAGGCCCGGTTGACGGCCGCGCACGCCGGCGGCAGGTCGCCGATGACGGTCGGCTGCACGCCGTTGGCGTCCACCAGGCAGGGCACCTCCACGGCGCAGCCCTCCGGCAGGTTGCTGATGATGCCCTCGTTGCGCACCGAGCCGTGGATCACGCGCGGCTGGCCCGTCGTCAGGCTGTGGATGATGTAGGCGCCGTACTCCTGGCCGGGCTTCAGACCCCGCTGGCGCGACTCGGCGAGGAACCGCTCGTTCTGCCCCTCCTCGTCGTGGTTGCAGCAGATGTCGTAGTAGTCCCAGCGCCGGGGCAGGTACTCGGCCACCCTCTCGGCGTCCTTGCGGAACCAGGGGACGTACTCCGAACCGTGGTGGCTCGACTCGGAGTGGAAGTAGCCGGTCAGCTGCATGATGAGCCCGCGCACCGCCTCGTTGCCGCCGGCGTAAAGGTCGTCGCTCCGCTCCCCGGCCGCCTCGCCGGTCACGTGCTTCTCGTAGATGCGGCGGCGGATGACGGGCAGCAGGTCGCGCCCCCGGTGCTCGAACTGGACGAACCAGGCCTGGTGGTTCAGGCCGGCGGCGCGGTAGTTGCACTCCGCCGCGGGCACGCCCGCCTCGGCGGCCAGCAGGGCCGACGTGCCCTGCACGCTGTGGCAGAGCCCCACCACTTCGACGCCCAGCTCATAGGTGGCCCACGTGTTGATGGCCATCGGGTTCGCGTAGTTCAGCACCAGCGCGTCGGGGCAGAGACCGCGCGCGTCGGCGCAGAAGCCCTTGAGCGCCTCGATGGTGCGCAGCCCGCGGAAGATGCCGCCCGGCCCCATGGTGTCGCCCACGGGCTGGTCCACGCCATACTCGCGGGGTATCTCAACGTCGGTGCGGTAGGCCTCCAGCCCGCCCACCTGCCAGCAGACGACGACGAAGTCCGCGCCGTCGAGCGACTCGCGGCGGTCAGTGGTGGACTCGATGACGGTGGGCAGGTCGAACTCCTGGGCCAGCGCACGGGCGCCGGCGGCGGTGCGCTCCAGGCGCTCGGGCGCGATGTCCATCAGGGAGACGGTGCTCTCGCGCAGTTCGGGGAAGGCGACCACGTCGCGGAAGATGGTAAGCGGGAAGACGAACCCGCCGGCGCCGATGATGGCTATCTTGGGCATCCGGGGCTCCTGACAACGGCTAAGGAAGAGGCTTCAGCGCAGAGCACGCGGAGCTTGCCCGCCTGCGGCGGGCGCGCGGAGGCGAAGCAAGGGGCTGGGCAATCCCCTCTTTACCCTCTCGGCGTGCTTTGCGGTGGGGCCTCAGGCGGGCGAGCTCAGCGGTTGCCTGACTCGGGCCCTGGCAGTCGGCTGACCGCCCGCCGGTGATGAGGGGCTACTCCAACTCCGCCATCGTGTAGAATCTCATGCCCCTATCATGCGCGAATTCAAGAATCGCCTTCACATCCTCGTGCCATTGCGTGCACTCATACCTGGGATCACTCTCATCAACAGTGCCCCAATAGCCCTTATCGTCTGTGATGTTGTGCCCGTACAGGACAGCTATTCTCCGTCGTTTGCTGGCAAGCTCTACGCGGGACAACACGTAGCTCATCGCGCCCGCGTTCAGTGGTACGTCTATGTTGTACGCCCAGACCATCCTCTTTCCTCGCTCGTCCGCGGATATGGTGCAGTAGTGCTTCCTGGCTGGTGCTTCCTCCTCCGGTGCGATGTAGGAAGTGCCGCGTACTATGGAGAAGCGCTCCAGCAAGACCTTATCGACCTCCGGGGCCCGTAAGCCGCCTGGATAGGCAAACGTCCGCGGCTCAAAACCGTGTTCCTCCAGGATCCTCATCCCGGGCTCGATCTCATCCGCGAGGTACTTCTCGGTCCCGCTGTTCTGCACGTACCTCGAAGCAAACCTGTGCTTGTAGCCGTGATATCCGATCTCGTGCCCCAGCGCCTCGAGTTCCTTCAGTTTGGCGAACTGCTGTTCGGTGAGCCTGTACGGGTGGCTGATGTAGAAGGTGACCCTCGCATTCAGCCTGCGGATATCGTGCCTGGTGAAGAACCGATGCCAGCCATCTACCTCCCAATCATCGAAGGACAGGGCCACTCCGGGCCCCCTGTCAGAGTTGACACCGCTGAAACGGGCGTCGTATGCATCCTCCTTGGCTTCTTCTCTTTGCCTTGCCAAGGCCATGCCCTTGCTGACTCTTCCTTCCCACGTAGCCCGACGGATAGCTCTAACAGCGATGGGGTAGTAGACGGCCGCCGCCGCTACAGCCACGATCACCAGCATCGCCAGCAGGGCTCTTGTCCGCCACCTGCTTTCCGTCATCTTCACCATCTACCTGCGGTAAGCTAACGGCGCCAGACCGGCGCGCCGCTCAGACTTCGATGCCCGGTACGACAAGCGGTCCGGTCGGGCTGTGTGCCACCATCCAGCAGACCAACTGTGTTAGGTCTTCGGCGAGGTTGCAGATTCAGGAAAACCACGCCGTTCCTGTTCAGCCCCACGGATGCTATCAGCCTGCCCCGCTCCCGTCAACAAAGCGGTCTGGCCCAATCGCCACACTTACCCCCGCCCGCGTTGAAGGGGCCTTGGGGGACGGGTAGAATGGATGGGACGGGCACCGGACGCCCTCTCCCCCGCCAAGAGGCCAGAATCGTGCGCAGACCGGCACCATCCCCCCGACGCGCCCGCGCCGCGCGGCTCGCGGCGCTGGCGTGCGCCCTGCTGCCCCTGGTGGCCGCTTCCGCGGCGGGCGCCCAAGGCGGGACCTTTCGCCACGAGACCGAACACTACCGGATAGAGACGGACATCAGCGCGCAGTTCACCCGCCTGGTCGGCATGCACATGGAGGAGATCTTCAAGGAGTACTCCCGCCGCTTCGCGGAGTACGGCGAGGTGCGCCAGCGCTTCAACGTGGCCGTCTTCAGCACCGAAGAGGGATACCTCAGCGAGGTGCCGCCGCAGGTGAGGGGCTCGACCGGCGTGTTCATCGCCAGCAAGCAGCTGCTGGCCGCGCACGCCGAGGACCGCACGCCCGAGGAGGTGCTGCGCACGCTCTACCACGAGGGCTTCCACCAGTTCATGTTCGAGGTGGTCTCGCGGGAGGCGCCGATCTGGCTCAACGAGGGGCTGGCCGAGTATTTCTCGGAGGCGACGTGGAACGGCCGGGAGTTCGAGCTGGGGCAGGTGCCCACCACGCGGCTGCACACCGTCCAGCAGGCGCTCCGCGACGGCTCCTACGTGCGGATCGGGCAGTTGCTGACCCTCAACCCCGACCAGTGGCTGCAGAACGTGCGCACCGACGCCCACCGCGCCAGCCTGCACTACTCCGAGTCCTGGTCGGTGGTGCACTTCCTGATCCACGGCGACAACGGGCGCAACGCCTCGCTGTTGAACGACTACCTGCGGGAGATCGCACGCAGCAAGCCGCCCGAGCGCGCGTTCGCCGACGTCTTCAAGGTGGACGCCGGCACCTTCGAGCGGCTCTGGGGCGCCTACGTGATGTCCCTGGAGCCGAGCCCCAAGTTCCGCTGCCGGGACAACATGGAAGCCCTGATGCTGCTGGCGGAGATGGTCTACGAGTCCCCGACGGAGTTCGAGAAGGTCTCGGACCTGCGGCGCAAGGTGCTCTACACCTCCGGCTACCACTGGGAGATCACCCGTCCCACCGGCCAGAAGGTGAGTTCGCAGGACCGCCAGCAGGCGGAGGCGCTCTTCCGCTGTCCCTTCGACGAGGGCCGCAGCAGCGTCAGCTACGTCGTGGTGCGGCATGTGCCCACGGGCATGCCAATCCTGATCTGCGACCATCACCCGGGCGTTGTCCTGAAGGCCTATTACCGGAACGATTCTCCCGGCCGGCGGCGCATCATCGTGGAGGAGGAGGTGCGCGAGACGCTGGACCCGAACCTGGCCCAGGCCATCATGGCGGCCGTCGCCGACCGGTGAGGCCCGCGTGAGCATGGACAGGCTGCCCTTTACAGGCACGCGCTGGTTCTCCCTGTCCGGCAGGGAGCTGCTGTCCCTGGCGGCGGGGGTCGGACTGGTGGTGGCGGGCATCGCGCTGGCCAGGGGCGTGGAGTGGGCCTGGGGGCGCGGGGAGATCACCGTGACCGAGGCGCCCGACGTGCTGCCGACGCCGGCGCGCCTCAACCTGAACACGGCCGCCGCGCACGAGCTGGAGCTGCTGCCCGGCATCGGCCCCAGCACGGCCCGGGCCATCATGTGGCACCGCGCGCACTACGGGCCCTTCGCCGACTGGGACGACGTGCTCAAAGTGCCGGGCATCGGCCCGCGCACGGTCGAGGAGATCCGCCCCCACGCCATGTGCGCGCCGGTGCCGCAGGACGGGGACTGAGATGGCGGACTTCCACCTCCAGGCGGACTTCGAGCCGGCCGGCGACCAGCCCCAGGCCATCGCCGAGCTGCTGGAGCACTTCCGGGCCGGCAGCCGCCGCGAGACCCTCCTGGGCGCCACCGGCACCGGCAAGACGTTCACCATGGCCAACCTCATCGAGGGCCTCGGCCTGCCCACGCTGGTGATCAGCCACAACAAGACGCTCGCCGCCCAGCTCTACAGCGAGTTCAAGGAGTTCTTCCCCGACAACGCCGTCGGCTACTTCGTCAGCTACTACGACTACTACCAGCCCGAGGCCTACGTCCCCTCGCGCGACCTCTACATCGCCAAGGACGCCTCGATCAACCAGGACATAGACCGCCTGCGCCTGGCCGCCACCACGCGCCTGATGCAAAGGGACGACGTGGTGGTGGTGGCGAGCGTCTCGTGCATCTACGGCATCGGCGCGCCGGAGGACTACCAGCAGATGTACGTGGCCGTCGAGTCGGACCAGCAGATCGCCCGGGACGACCTGCTGGTGCAGCTGGTGGAGATCCAGTACCGCCGCAGCGACCACGACCTGCGGCGCGGCACCTTTCGGGCGCGCGGAGACGTGGTGGAGATCTACCCCGCCTACGAGGAGATAGCCTACCGGGTGGACTTCTTCGGCGACTACGTGGACCGGATCGTCGTCATTGACCCGCTGACCGGCCGCAAGCTGGAGGAGGCCGGCGGGGTGGCCATCTACCCGGCCAACCACTTCGTGACGCCCGAGGCCAGGATCGAACGCATCCTCCACAGCATCGAGACGGAGCTGGTCGAGCGGCTCCAGGAGCTGCGCAGCGAGGGCAAGAACCTGGAGGCCCAGCGGCTGGAGGCCCGCACCCGCTACGACATGGAACTGCTCAGAGAGGTCGGCTTCTGCCCCGGCATCGAGAACTACGCGCGTCACATCAGCGGCCGCCGGCCCGGCGAGAGGCCCGCCTGCCTCTTGGACTACTTCCCCGACGAGTTCCTCTGCATCGTGGACGAGAGCCACCAGACCGTCCCCCAGATCGGCGCCATGTACAACGGCGACCGCTCCCGCAAGCAGACGCTGGTGGACTACGGTTTCCGGCTGCCCTCGGCGCTCGACAACCGCCCGCTGACGTTCGCGGAATGGGAGGAGATGGCGGGCCGCGTGCTGTTCGTCTCGGCCACCCCGGAGGAGTACGAGGTGCGCCAGTCGGGCGGGCGCGTCGTGCAGCAGATCATCCGGCCGACCGGCCTGGTGGACCCGAAGGTGGACGTGCGCCCGGCGCGCGGGCAGGTGCAGGACGTCATCGGCGAGATCAAGAACCGCGCCGACCGGGGCGAGCGCACGCTGGTGACCACGCTGACCAAGCGGCTCGCCGAGGACCTGGCCGACTACCTGCGCGAGGAGGGCATGGAGGCCTGCTACCTCCACAGCGAGGTGCAGACCATCGAGCGGGTCGAGATACTGAACGACCTGCGGCGGGGCAAGTTCGACGTCATCGTCGGCGTGAACCTGCTCAGGGAGGGGCTCGACCTGCCGGAGGTCTCCCTGGTGGGCATCCTGGACGCCGACCGGGAGGGGTTCCTGCGCTCCGACACGTCGCTGATCCAGACGATGGGCCGCTGCGCGCGCAACGTCAACGCCGTCGTCATCCTCTACGCCGACGAGGTGACCGAGTCCATGGCGCGCGCCATCGAGGAGACCGAACGGCGCCGCCAGATACAGCTCGCCTACAACGAGGAGCACGGCATCGAGCCGCAGACCGTGCGGAAGGACATCCAACGCGGCATTGACTACGAGGTGCAGGCCTGGAAGCGGCGGGTCGAGACGCCGGCGGTGGCCGAGGTCGGCGGGGACTACGTTACCGCCAGCAAGGTGGACGAGCTGGAGAAGGAGATGAAGGAGGCGGCCGAGAGACTGGACTTCGAGCGGGCCGCCCTCCTGCGCGACAGGATCCGCGAACTGGCCGCCGGCACTTAGCGCGCGTCCGGCCCTCCCTTGCCTGCCTTTGCCGCCCGCGCCTCCAAGGGCTACAATGCCCGCCCTGTCCGATAGTGCCCCAAGAACGCCTAACAGAAGCAGCCGCAGAGATCGCAGAGGACGCGGAGAGGACCAAGGAACGAGCCGAGAGAACATCGTCTCGGCTCCACGCTCTCTGCCTCCCCGCCCGGCACAATGGGCGCCGCGTCCGATAGCCCCAAACCGGCGAGGGACTCCATGGCCAGCCGTGAACGCCGCACACTGAACGAACCGCTCGACATCAGCCTCCCCTTTTGGGACCCGGACAACGCGCTCTTCGTCGCCGACAGCGCGCCCCAGTTCGACCCGGCCACGGCGTCCGGCCTGCTTCGCTGGAGGCGCCACGGCCGCTCCGCCGAGCTGCACTTCAACACGGTAGATTTCGAGCTCGGGCCACCGCGCCACCGCGAGTTCCCCGACGTCTACGGCACCGATCCCGAGCTGCCGTTCGCGCTGGAGTTCATCACGCCGCGCACGGTGCGGCTCCGCCTGCGGGCGGCCACGGAGCCGCGCACGCAGCAGGAGGAGCTGATGCTGGACGGGCCGGTCCCGAGCGACGAGACCTGGCAGTGCGAGGCGGCGGACGCAGGGGCGACTTACACCGGCAGCGCCGGCGTCTCCGTGACCGTCTCGACCGACCCGTGGAGCGTCGCCGTGCGCGCCCCGGACGGCAGGCTGCTGACCCGCACGTTCACGCGCCGGCCCCGCCAGGGCATGCCGTTCTCCTTCGTGCGCCGCGTGGACGACATGCGCCGCCACGTGGCCGCGTCCTTCGCCCTGGCGCCCGACGAGGGCATCTACGGCTGCGGGGAGAGCTTCACGCGGCTCAACAAGCGCGGTCAGAAGCTGGCGCTCTGGCATTACGACGCCTGGGAGTGCCAGGGCCAGGGCATGTACAAGCCCATCCCCTTCTTCCTGAGCAGCCGGGGCTACGGCATCTTCGTGCACACCTCCGCGCCACTCACGTTCGACTTCGGCCACACGCACGACGGCGTCGCTACGCTCTACAGCGGCGACGACGAGCTGGACCTGTTCATCTTCGCCGGCACGCCCAAGGAGGTGCTGGCCGAGTACACGGCCCTAACCGGCCGCAGCCCGCTGCCGCCGCTCTGGAGCTTCGGGCTCTGGATGAGCCGCATCACCTACGACTCCGAGCAGCAGGCCCGCGACGTCGCCGCGCGGCTGCGCCAGGAGCGCGTGCCCTGCGACGTGATCCACCTGGACACCGGCTGGTTCGAGACGGACTGGTGCTGCGACTACGTCTTCTCCGCGTCGCGCTTCCCGACGCCCGAGCGGATGCTGGCGGACCTGCGCGAGCAGGGCTTCCGCATCTGCCTGTGGCAGCTCCCCTACATAACGCCCATCAACCGGCTGTATCGCGAGGCCCTCGACGCCGGCTACGTCGTGCGCGGGCCGGACGGCGGCCTGCCCACCGACGACGCCATCCTGGACTTCAGCAACCCGGACGCCGTCCGCTGGTACCAGGAGAAGCTCGCCGGCCTGCTGAGGATGGGAGCCGCCGCCATCAAGGTGGACTTCGGCGAGGCGGCGCCGCTCGACGGCGGGTACGCCTCCGGCCTGAGCGGCCTCTACGAGCACTGCCTCTCCCCGCTCCGCTACAACAAGGCGGCCGCCGACGTGACGCTCCAGACCACCGGCGAGCACGTCATCTGGGCCCGCAGCGCGTGGGCCGGCAGCCAGCGCTACCCCCTGCACTGGGGCGGCGACA